>CAXUEM010000165.1:4162-7008 GCA_964249885.1 uncultured Hymenobacter sp.
CATGCAAGCCGGCAGCGGGGTCGGGCATGGAACAGAATGGGGAGGGCAAGCAAGGTACGCCACGAACGGGCGACGCGGCCGGACAGCGCCGCAACGACGGTATTCAGCGGCGCGGCTTCGCGTGCTCGGTCAACATGTCCCTCGCCTATACTCACGCAGGTCGCACTAATCGACGGAGAGCCGCTGTCTTAGCGCTTACCTCTTGAACCAAATGTCTACCCACGGCCGACCTTTGGGCGGTGGCACTTGGTTGTGGTGTCCTCCCCTCACTCCCATATCACTCCCATATCACTCCCATAGCCTGAGCGCTTAAATCAGCCCATTGAGTTCAAGTAAACAGTAGTTTCAGCCGCCCATTAGCCGCCGCAGCGCCGCCTCATAGCGCCCGGCCGCGCCTTCGTCATAGGCCAGAAACAGCATGGGCTCAATCAGCTCCAGCTCCATGAGCAAAAACTCGCCGCCGACTTCCACCGCATCAACGCGGGCATACAGGCAGCCGGGCGCGAACTGCGCTACCAGCCGGTCGGCCGTAGCTTGCAGGGCCGGCGGGGCGGGTCGGTTGGCGGTGTCGGCGCCGAAGTAGAGCTGCACCCGGAAGTCGCCGCTTCTCGGCGTTTTCAGCACGCAGTGGCTGAACTCGCCGCCGAAGTAGAGCAGGGACCATTCGCCCTGGGTCTGGATTTCGGGCAGAAACGGCTGGGCCAGGAAATCCTCCTCGGCCAGCAGGGGGGCGAGGGCGGTTTTTTGGGCCTCGGCCTCGGCGAGCGTGAGGGCGAAGGTATTTTTGGCGCCGCCGCTCACGGCGGGCTTCACGACCAGCTTCTCGGTTTGGAATTCGGCAAATAAGTCGGTCGCCTCAAACGGGCTGCCCTGCGGCAGCCAGCGCGTGGGCACGATGGGAAAGCCGGCCGCGGCTATCTCACGCAGGTAGCGCTTGTCAGCGTTCCAGCGCACAGTTTCCAGCGGGTTGAGCAGCCGCACGTTCAGCGCTTTAAGCTGGTCGAGCCAGGCGTAGAACTCCTGGATGCGGTCGAAATAGTCCCAGGGCGACTTCAGCACCACGGCGTCGTAGCTGAGCCAGTCCACGGCCGGGTCGGTCCAGACGGGGGCTGCTACCGTGTGGCCCCGCTCGCGCAGGGCGCGGGCCAGCTGGTCGTCTTCATCTTCGATGCCGGGCATGGCGTACTGGGCCCGGCTCAGGCAGGTTACGAGGGCAATATTCACGAATGAATAATTGATTTAATTAAGAATGAACGTCATGCTGAAACCAGTGAAGCATCTCGCTTGCTGAGTAATCAATGGCAAACAACGATTGAGTGACTCCCCACAGCGAGATGCTTCACTGCGTTCAGCATGACGTTCAGTAGAATGCGTCGTTTACTTCTTCATGCTCAGATAATCCGCCGCCAGCGTGGCCAGGGTTTTCACGCCCAGCGTGAAGCCGCTTTCATCGAGCTTGAAGCCGGCGGTGTGGTGGTCGGCGGTGGTGGCGGGGTCAGTGCCCTTGGCCATGCCGCCCACGAACAGGAACAGGCCGGGCACTTTGTTGGCGTAGAAGGAAAAATCTTCGGCGCCGGTTTTGGCCTTGATTTCCTGCACGTTGCGGGCACCGCCGGCCACGGCTTGCAGGGTGGGCAGCATCCGGGCCGTCAGGGCTAGATTGTTGAACGTGACGGGCACGTAGGGCTCAATATTGACCTCGGCCGTGGCGCCGGCGCTTTCGGCAATGCCCTTGGCCGTGCGCCGGATGGCGGCCCAAAGCTGCTCCTGGGTGGTTTTGTCCAGGGCCCGGATGGTGCCGCTCAGCTCCACGTCGGCCGGAATGACGTTGTAGCGCACGCCGCCCTGCACCGTGCCCACGGTCACCACGGCCGCGTCGTCGGTGAGGCGAACCTGGCGGCTGACGATGGTTTGCAGGCCCACGATAATCTGGGCGGCCGTTACCACCGGGTCCACGCTGTTCCAGGGTGAGGCCCCGTGGGCGCCCTTGCCCAGCACCTTAATCGTGAACCTATCCGAGCTGGCCATCTCGCCGCCGGGCCGGTAGGTGAGCTGGCCGACTTCGGTCTGGGCGTTGATGTGGACGCCGAACACGGCGTCTACCTTGGGGTTTTCGAGTACGCCTTCCTTCACCATGAGCTTGGCGCCGCCCTCAACGCCGGGCAAGGAGCCTTCCTCGGCGGGCTGGAAGATAAACTTGACGGTGCCGGGCAGGTCTTTTTTCACCTGGCTCAGCACCTCGGCCGCGCCCATGAGCATGGCCGTGTGCGAGTCGTGCCCACAGGCGTGCATCACGCCCACGGCCTGGCCCAGGTAGGTGCTTTTCACCGTGGAGGCAAAGGCCAGGCCGGGAGCTTCGGTCACGGGCAGGGCGTCCATGTCGGCGCGCAGGGCTACCACCGGGCCGGGCCGGCCACCGCGCAAGATGCCCACCACGCCGGTGCGGGCCACGCCGGTCGTCACTTCCAGGCCCAGCTTGCGCAGGTGCGCCGCCACGATGCCGGCCGTGCGGGTTTCCTCGTTGCCCAGCTCGGGGTGTTGGTGAAAATCGCGGCGCCAGGCAATAACCTTGGCTTGTTCAGCCTGCGCGAGCTGGGCGATGCGGGCGTTGAGGGCGGCGTTTTGGGCCGAAGCAAGAAACGGGAAACAGGCTGCCGCCAGCCCGGCCAGCAGGGGGTAGTGAGCTAATTTCATGGCCGGAAGGTACAACCAGCGCGTTGTTGCGGGCAGTCTGCGGGCTGCCCCGGTGGGGCCAGCAGGCGGTAGCGTTGCCCCGGCCGCGGGGGGGGGGGGCCCCCCCCCCCCCCCCCCCCCCCACCCCCCCCCCCCCCCCCCCCCCCCCCCCC
>CAXUEM010000166.1:0-6258 GCA_964249885.1 uncultured Hymenobacter sp.
GAACATCCAATGACTCTCCACGCCGACTCGGCTGCTTTCGCCGCGGCCGTGGCCGTTACTGCCCAGCAGCTGGGCCTGGCGGCCGTGCTGGTAGAAAAAGACTACTGGGTAAGCTACGTGCTGCGGGCCTTGGCCGACTCGCCCTACCGCGACCAGGTCGTGTTCAAGGGTGGCACAGCGCTTTCCAAAGCCTACGGGCTGATTGAGCGGTTCTCGGAGGACGTGGACCTGGCCATTGCCGGCACCGAAGGCTGGACGAACAACCGCGTCAAAAAGCTCATGGACAACGCCGCCCGCAACCTCACCCAGGGCCTCGAAGCTGACCCTTCGGCGCCCGGCACCGTGCGCGGCAGCCACTTTCGCAAAACTTCCCACCGCTACCCCACCGCCCACGACCCGGCCGCGCTGTTACCGCAGCTGCGGGCCGGGGCGGTGCTGCTCGAAATCAACGCCTTTGCCCGGCCCTATCCCAGCCAACTCCGGCCGGTGCAGTCCTACATCGGTCAGGTACTGGCCCAGCGGGGCCAGTCGGAAGCGGTGGCCGAGTTCGGGCTAGATTCATTCGAGGTGCTGACCTTAGCCTTGGAGCGTACCCTGGTTGAAAAAATCCTGGCCCTGGTGCGCGTGGGCTATGCCACCGACTCCCTAGGCGAGCTGCAAGCCAAAATCCGCCACGCCTACGACCTGCACCAGTTATTGCAACAGGCTGAGTTGCGCATCTTTCTGGCGGCCGCAGATTTCGCCGACCTGCTGGCTGAGGCCCGGGCCGACGACGCCCGCAACCAGGAGTTTCAAGGCGACTGGGCGACCTGGCCGCTCGGAGTGGCTGCCCTGTTCAGCGATGGCGGCCGCACGTGGCGGCAACTGGTGCCGACTTACCAAGGCTTGTTTCGACAATTGGTGTACGGGCCCTTGCCCGCGCCAGCCGCAGTAGCTGATACCCTTGCTACCATTGGCCAGCGGCTGCAAGTGTTAGAGCAGTAGACTCGATTAAAGATAGAGGGCTCCTGCGGAAGGGGCTGGCCCGCCGTTTGGGTGGATTTCCGGCTGATACGCTGATTTATTTTTACAAGTCATCGACGCCAGCCGCTCCACACTCACCTGGGAGGAGAAAGAGGTGGCTACGCGCCGCCTGACGCGGCTTGGTGGACCCCGCCGAAGCCATACGCGGCGCCGAAAACTAGGCTGGAATACGCCTGGCCACCGCGCGCCTTGTGTCTGGGCCAGGCTAAGACGGCCGGCCCGGCGCCCCAGCAGCAACGGAAAAAACGAGGCAAAATCTAATGGCGTTCCGCGGGTCAGTTAATGCGCGAAATAAAGTGGACCCCAGCATAGGGGTAGCAGGAGCTTCGTGCGTCTTCTTATTCAGTGGCCCAGCCATAGACTAGCCAAATGTGATGCTTCGGTACTGCCAGTTGTAATGCCTGCAGCGGAAGTTGAGCGTTTCGCGGGGCGCTAAAAGCCTTGGTCGTCTAGTGAATCAGGCTTTTGGTCTATTCCAGTTTAGGACGCCCAGTGCCGGAGGCAGATTGCTTTCTCAACTCTTTTCGCCATGCTAACCCTCACCGACTTGCTGCCCCCGTCGATGACGACTGGCTTCACTGCCCCATCTTCGCCGCTGGCCCTGCTCTGCCTTTCCCGGGAATGGGGAATTGTGGAACAGCACACGGCTGACCTGGTGCAACAGCTGGGCTGCCTGAATCGCTCCGTGACCTTGGTGGTGGCGACCGGCGGGCCCTTGCACGAGTACGCCCGGGCCCACGGGATAAGGTGCGCTCCCCTGCCGAACGGACCATCCAGGTGGGGCGCCCAACGGGTGAGTAGGCTGGTGGGCTGGCTTGGGCGCGAGGGCATTCAGCTGCTCGTTACGACCCGGCCCGCCGACCTGGGTTTGGCGGTGCTGCTCCGGTTAGCGCGCCCCTCGCTGCGCCTGGCCCATCGCCAGTTGGAGCCCCTGGCTCTAAAGCATGGGGTGGAGTGTTGGGGGCAACGCCAGCAGCTGCGCCTGGTGGATGCGTGGGTGGCCCCGTTGCCCTGGATGGCGCAGCAGCTGCGCACCCAGGTCGGGCTGGACCCGCGCCGGCTCTGGGCAGTTGCCCCGCCACTGCCCGCAGCCGACCCGCCCGATTGTTCGGCCCGGCAGGCCCGGCGCCTGCTGGACCTGGCCGAAGAATCTCCCTTATTCGGGGTGCTGGACTACGGAAGCACTGGGACGGAGTTTGCCATCGAAGCACTGCACCGAATGGTGGCGGAACACGGGTCAAGCGCCGAATTAGTGGTGATGAACGGGCTGGCGACCCTGCCCGATATCGCCCGCTGGAACCGCTTGCAGCAGCTAACCCACCAGTTAGGGCTGAGCCAGCGGGTGCACCTGCGCCCGCTGCACACGGCGCCCGCGCCCGCCCTCTTTTACCGGGCGCTCAGGGTGCTGCTGCTGCCGGATGCCGGGTCGGCTACTTATACTTCGCTGCTTCAGGCCCTGGCCAGGGGCTGCTCCATTGTCAGCGCCGACTCGGCGGATGCCGTTGACCTACTGCTGCCGGGCCAAGGCTCGACCTGTTTTTCCGACCAGGATTTAGCGGCGTGCACGGGTGCGCTGCTGACGGCACTGCAAGCGCCCGCGATGAATCTGCCAGGCAACGCCCGCGTGCAGCAGCGCCACAGCCTTGCCGAAGGGGCCCGCCAAGTGGCGGCTATTTTGGATTACCTCACGCCCGTCTCTACTGCCATCGGCAGGCCTAGCAGATAGCGCACACCAGCAGTCACCATTGACGAATTTTTAAGGGCTAAGCGGAAGTCAAACCCGCCAACCCGCTCTCATTCCTCGCCACATAACCCACGGGTTTCCCGGTATGCAGACATTTCTTTTAATTTATCAAGCTGCTGCTTTGGCTGTTTGGCGCTCCGTGATGAGCTTGCTGCTGTTGCTGGCCTGTGCCTTGGGAAAACTGGCGGCGCACCCCATGCCCAACTCACTGGTGGTGCTGGACCTGCATCCCAATGGCGTGGCGGCGGAACTGCAGCTGCCGCTCGGGGAGCTGGCACCGGCTTTCGGCTACGATGTGGCCCGGCATCCCGAGACCCTGGTCAGAAATTTCGGGCCGGAGCTGCAAGCCTACCTCATGCAGCACGTGCGGCCGGTCAGTCCTGATGGCCGCCCCTGGACCGTGCGAGCGGGGAAGCTGCACGTGCACGCCTCCGAGCAAACGGCCACCGGCCCCTATCAGGAACTCACCGCTCAGCTGTGGCTGCAACCGCCGGCCGGCGCCAGCGCGCGCGTCTTCACGCTGCGCTACGACGTCATCGTGCACCAGGTCGTCACGCACGTGGCCCTGGTGTCGGTGCGACGCGACTGGGAGGCGGGGCAGGTCGACGCCGGGGCGCTGACCGATGTGGGCGTGATTCAGCTGGACGTGGTTAACAACGTGGTCCCGCCCTTAGCAGTCAACCAGGGCACGGCCCGCGGGGGGTGGTGGGCTGGGTTCATGGGCATGGTCAGGCTCGGAGTGCGCCACATTGCTGAGGGGACCGACCACCTGCTGTTCTTGCTGGTACTGCTGCTGCCGGCGCCCCTGCTGCTGACCAAAGCCCGCCGCTGGGGCCGCTTTGGCGGCGTGCGCTACAGCTTGCTGCGCCTGCTCCGAATAGTCACGGCTTTCACGCTGGGCCACTCCCTGACGCTGCTGCTGGGCGCGCTGGGCTGGGTGCACCTACCCAGCGCGCCGGTAGAGGTGGTCATTGCCGTCTCCATCCTGATATCGGCCGTGCACGCCTGGCGGCCGCTGTTTCCGGCCAGGGAGGCCTACGTGGCCGCCGGCTTCGGGCTGGTGCACGGCCTGGCGTTTGCCAGCACGCTCGCGGGACTATACCTGCCGGCCGGGCCGCTGGCCCTGAGCATCCTGGGCTTCAACCTGGGCATCGAGCTGATGCAGCTGCTGGTCGTGGCCCTCACCGTGCCCTGGCTACTGCTGCTCAGCCAGACGCCCGCTTATCCGGTGGTGCGGGTGCTGGGGGCCGCTGCCGCCGCCTTGGCCGCGCTGGCCTGGATACTGGAGCGCACCCTGCTGGAAACCACGCCCTTCTCAACCGGCCTGGCCGGGCTGATGCCGCTGGCGCCCTGGCTGCTGGCAATGCTGGCAGCGGGCGCGCTTTTCAGCTACTGGCGCGCCCGCAGCTGGCCCGCGACAACCTGAATAGGCGGGCCTCTGCTTAGCGAAGAAAACAAATCAAAAATCAACTGCTCCGTGCTTGCCCCATTGCTACTCTGCTCATCTTAACCACCCAACTCTTCCCCAATTTCAGTAACCCTTTCTTTCATGTTTCACCCTTATCCTCCCTGCTGATGAACAAATTCGTGTTTGTAGCCCCCCTGCTGGTAGCAGTGGCGGCCTACGAAAAAGGGACTGAGCTGCTCGCGCCCGCTCTGCCCGTAGCTGCCACGTCGGTGGCAGCCCCCAACCCCCTGGCCGGTCCGGCTGGTGGGCAATCAACCGCTACCGTGGCCGACGTGGTAACGGCCGCCAATGCCTTCATCGCCACGCTCAGCGCGGCGCAGCAGGCCACGCTGGTGCAAGCCTACAACTCGGCCAACGTCTTGCGCTGGTCGAACCCACCAACCTGTACACCAACCGGCTGGGCCTGCGCCTGAGCGACCTCACGGCCGCGCAGCGCACGGCCGCTATGGCCGTGGTGCAGGCCGCGACCGGCGCCACTGCGCCGGAGGGCTACAACGAGATTCAGCAGATTCGGGCGGCCGACGACTACCTGCTGGCTAACGGCGGGGGCACGGGCTACAGCAGCAACCTCTACCACCTGGTGTTCCTGGGCACGCCCTCGACCACGGGCACCTGGCAGCTGCATTTTGGCGGCCACCACCTGGCCACCAACGTGACGATGAGCAACGGCGCTTTCACCGGGCACACGCCCAAATTTGAGGCAACCGAGCCGGTGAGCTTCAACACCGTCAATTCCGACATTTTCCCCACTGGTACAACCATCACGCCGCTCAGCAGCGAAACGTCGGCCATGGTGGCCCTGGTCAACGGCCTGACCGCCACGCAGAAGACCACAGCTTTGCTAACGCAGACGTTTAACGATATCGTGCTGGGGGCGCAGCGGGACGGCCAGTTTCCCGCTACGCCCGTGGGTTTGCAGGTCAGCCAGCTTAGCGCCGCCCAGCAGGAGCTGGTGATGGCCGCCATGGCGCCCTGGGTGCAGGACGCCGAAGACGCTTCGGCCACCGCCCTGCTCGCCACTTACCGCTCACAGCTGGCCAACACCTACATCTCATACTCGGGCACGGGCGGCTTCACTACTCGCGGGGACTACATGCGCATCGACGGCCCCAACGTGTGGATAGAGTTCAGCACCCAGAACGCCATCGTGTTCCAAGGCCAGATTCACTACCACACCATCTGGCGCGACCGGGCCCGCGACTACGGCGGCAACTTCTACACTACCGTGACCGGCACCAAAGCCGCGGTGGCCTCGCAGACCTTCTCGGTGTACCCTAACCCCACCGCCGGCAGCCGCGGTCTGCAGGTGAAGCTGACTAGGCCGGCAGCCACAGCTTCGTACACGCTCCGCAACGTCCTGGGCCAGACCATTGCCACGCAGTCCTTCAAGGGCGATGCGGTGCAGGTAGCTACCGAAGGCCTGACCCCCGGCACCTATATCCTTAGTCTGGAAGCCGACGGCAAAGCGCCCGTTACGCACCGCTTCGTGGTAAATTAAGCCGGACTGCGAGAGCAAGGAGTCGGCTTATGCCAGCGGCTAAGCCAAAAAAGAGTCGCGCCGGCTAATGCCCGGAGCGGCTCTTTTTTATCTCTCAACCACTTACTCTCCTCTTACTCTCCTCCATAGTCGCTCGTGCGGTCGCGCCAGACGGAATGCGGATGCATCGTGTCGGGAAAATCACGGCTGGGCTGACCTGAGTATTCAAGCCAGATACTGGGGCCATCGAGGCGCACGTAGTCGTTGCCCTGGCTCATGGTGCCACTGCCCACGTAGGCGAGGTAGGTATCCGCGAGCTGGGCAGTGTAGCGGGCCAGGTAGGGCGCGGCGGTAGCCGGCTCCAGGTCGTTGACGTAGAGCCGGATGGCCTTGAGCGCCAGCCCCTGCTGGACGGCACTGAGCGTGCCCAGGCGCAGCCCTTGCCGGGCGGTGGGAAACTGCCCGTCGCGCCCCGGCCCGAGCAGTACGTCCCGGAAAGAAGTCGTCAGCTTGGCCGTGCCCTGCTGGGCGGGGCTCAGGCTGCCC
>CAXUEM010000166.1:6268-6910 GCA_964249885.1 uncultured Hymenobacter sp.
GCGCCACGATCATCCCCACTAGGGCGCACCGAAACGTTCGGGGCCGTGGGGGGGGGGGCGCAGGCGGCCCCGCCGGGCGGCCAGGGCCTCCCGCTCCTGTTCTAGGGGTTGATAAGTGCGGCTGCCGGCCGGCACCGGCGTCATCGGCTCGACGCCGCGGAACGCGGGCGTTACCCCTACTACCTTGCCGCCCTGGTAGGTATTGGATAAGGCAAAGTGGTGCCCGCCGTATTGTAGCTCCCAGCGGCCCGTCAGGCTGGGAGTCCCCAGCAGCGCGAGGTTGTAATTGCCCGCGCCGAACACGTCGGCTTTTCCCGTAGCCTGGCCCAGGTAAGTGTCGGCCGCCAGCCCGCCCTCCACCTCCTCGTAGCCTTCATTGGCCACCCCACTGGCCAGCACCGACGCCAGCAGGGCCTTGGCCACCGCCAGCTGGGTAGGGGTCAGCGACCCAAAGCGCAGGCCCACGCGCCGGGGCCGCGAAAACGCCTGGGGAAAGTTCGACCACTTCGCGGCATCCGCTTTCGAGTAAGGCAGCTGCACGAGGGCCAGCTGGCTGGGCGTGAGCGTCGCCTTAAAAGCTTCGGCCAGGCATACCACCCGCGCCGGGCCCCTGGCCTTCGCGCAGTCGGCGCTACCCCCTGC
>CAXUEM010000167.1:0-1545 GCA_964249885.1 uncultured Hymenobacter sp.
CTGGCGTTCATCGAGGATGTAAACCGCGACTTCGTGGCCCCACCCCCGGCTGGCCCGGCCCAAACCGGCCTTTCTGCGTAGATTGGCCCCGTAATTGAAGGTCCCGGCGTTCGGCACTCCTGCCCCTTTGCTATCCATCGCCATGAAAAAGAATCTGTTTCCGTTGCTGGCCCTGGGCCTGCTGCTCTCGGCCGCCACGGCCGCGCAGGCGCAAACCACCAACGTAAAAGTGAAGACCAAAACTGATAGCCCCGAGCCCGCCCCGGACGCGCGCCCACAGACCGAGCAAGGCACTGGCGCCACCGGCACGGGCAAAAGCATTCCGGTGGCCGAGTACTACGAGGGCGGCCAGGAGGCCATGTATGCCTTTATCAACCAAGAGCTGAAATACCCCCTGCTGGCCAAGCGCAACCGCATCCAAGGCCAGTGCATTGTGAGCTTCACGCTGAACCCCGACGGCTCGATGAGCGGCGTCAAGCTGGTCAAGCAAGTGGGCGGCGGCACCGGCGAGGAGGCCCTGCGCGTGGTGCGCCTGCTCAAGTTCAAGAAGCCCGAATACCCCATCCTCACCAGTTTGCCCATCAACTTCAAGCTGGGCGTCACCGGCTCCAACGCCCTTAATTAATTTCAGTGAACAGTTAACAGTGAGTAGTGAACAGCTTCGTTCAACTTGCTCACTGTTAACTGTTCATTGCTCACTATTAACTGTTCACTGTAAAGAATGCCTTTTGATTTGAAAGAGCTGGCCGCCATCAGCGGAATGCCGGGTTTGCACCGCCTGCTGCGCCCGGCTCACCACGGCGTGCTGGTCGAGAGCCTGGCCGAGCGGCCGGTACGCACGCTGGCCCCGGCTAAAAACAAAGTATCGTTGCTGAGTGAAATTTCGCTCTACACCGAAGACCCCGAGGTGACCGTGCCCCTGTCGGAGGTGTTCGAGCGCATGCACCAGGCCCACGGCGCCACGCTGCCGGTGACGGCCAAGTCGGCCGAGCCGGAACTGAGCAGCTTCTTGGCCGGCGTCATTCCCGATTACGACCGCGAGCGGGTATACCAGTCCGATATCAAAAAGCTGGTAACCTGGTACGCGCTTATCAGCCAGCACCGCCCCTACCAGGAAGCCACAGCCGAAGCCGAAACGTCGCCCGCCGCTTCCGGCGAACATGCCTCGACCGAGCAAACCACCACGCCCGACGCCGACGCCGAGCCTCGCGCCGAGGAGCCCCTGAGCACCGGCGGCGTCATTAGCGAGCTGGACCCCGAGCCCACGCCCACCGGCGACCCCGAGGTCACGCAGACCCCGCCGAAGAAGAGCCGTAAGAAAGCAGAGTAACACCTCCGCTTTCTTTTTCTGACAAGCCGCTGCCTCGACGCAGCGGCTGCTTTTTTAGTTAGCTCCGGTTGTCTCGGCGTGCTCCATGAAAAACTTTCTGCTCTACGGCGCCACCGGCTACACCGGCGAGCTACTGGCCCGCGAGGCCGTGCGGCGCGGGCGGCGCCCCCCGCGGGCGGGCCCCCCCCCCGCCAAAAAAAGACCCCAACCCCCCC
>CAXUEM010000167.1:1555-6908 GCA_964249885.1 uncultured Hymenobacter sp.
GGCTGGCCGCGACCCGGCCAAAGTAAGCGCCCTAGCCGCCGAGCTGGACCTGCCCTGGCGCGCCATTGCCCTGGAAGATGAGGCCCTGCTGGATGCCGCCCTACGCGAGGTAAGCTGCGTGCTGCACTGCGCCGGGCCTTTTGCCCACACCTCGGCGGCCATGGCCGCCGCCTGCCTGCGCACCGGCCGGCACTACCTCGACCTCACCGGCGAGATTGAGGTGTTTGAGGCCCTGGCCCGGCAGGATGCGGCCGCGCGCGCCGCGGGCATCATGCTACTACCCGGCGTGGGCTTCGACGTGGTGCCCTCCGACTGCCTGGCCCGCCACCTCAAAGACCGGCTACCCACCGCCCAGCAGCTCACGCTGGCGTTTCGGGGCATCGGGGCCGGCATTTCGCACGGTACGCAGGCCACCATGCTGCTGGGTGCCGGTGCGGGCGGCACGGTGCGGCGCAACGGCAAGCTGCTTTCGGTGCCCGCCGCCTGGCGCAGCCGGCAGATAGACTTTGGCACCGGCCCCAAGCTGGCCGTGACCATTCCCTGGGGCGACGTGGCCACGGCGTACTATTCCACCGGCATCCCCGATGTGGAGGTGTTCATGGCCATTCCGCGCGCGGGCCTGACCATGCTGCGGGCCAGCCGCTACCTGGGCCGGGTGCTGGGCAGCGGGCCGGTGCAGGGGTTTTTGCACCGCCGCATCCCAGCCGGCGGGCCCGATGCCACCCAGCGCGCCCAGGGCCGCAGCCAGCTCTACGGCGAGGCCCGGGATGCGGGCGGCAACCGGGTGGTGTCCCGCCTCTTCGGGCCCGAAGGCTACACGCTCACGGTGCTGGCCGCCCTGCACGTCACGGAAAAGGTGCTGCGCGGCGACTGGCAGCCCGGCTTCCAGACCCCGGCCAAGTGCTACGGCGCCGGCCTGGCCCTGGAGTTGCCCGGCGTGCGCCGCGTAGACGAGTAAACTTCATCATATCCAAAAACTTGTCATCCTGAGCAAAACGAAGGACCTTACAAGTCAGAACGAGTCGTTGATTACGATTATCGTTCTGATTAGATAAGGTCCTTTACTGCGTTCAGCATGACAGACGATATTTTGCTACGCCACCACGGTGGCCTCAGCCGCTTTTTCCTGGGCCAGAAACTGCTCGACCTGATTCACCAACTCGGTGCTGCCGATGAACACCGGGCAACGCTCGTGCGGAGCCTGGGGCTCGATTTCCATGGTGCGCTCGTAGCCGTTGGAGCTTTTGCCGCCGGCCTGCTCCACGATGAAAGCTAGCGGGTTGCACTCGTACATCAGGCGCAGCTTGCCCTGCGGGCCCTTGGCCGTGGCCGGGTACATGTAGATGCCGCCCTTGAGCAGGTTGCGGTGAAAGTCGGCCACCAAGGAGCCGATGTAGCGGGCCGAAAAGTGCTGGTCTTTGCACTGCTTGAGAAAAGCAGCCACGCCCGGCGAAAACGAGGCCGAGCTACCCTCGTTGATGGAGTAGATGGTGCCGGTTTTGGGCGTCTGAATGTCGGGGTGCGAGAGAAAGAATTCGCCCAGCGAGTTTTCGTAAGTAAAGCCGTTGACGCCGTTGCCGGTCGTGTAAACCAGCATGGTGCTCGAGCCATAAATCACGTAGCCCGCCGCCACCTGGTGGGTGCCGCGCTGCAGGCAGTCGGCGGCCGTGCCCTCGCGCCCGGTGGCCGACACGCGCCGGTAGATGCTGAAGATGGTGCCGATAGACACGTTTACGTCGATGTTCGAGGAGCCGTCTAGCGGGTCGATGGCCACCACGTACTTGCCCTGCACGTTGCCGGTCTGTATCATCTCATCGTCTTCCTCCGAGATGATGGTGCATACCTCGCCGCCGTTGCGCAGCGCCCGGATAAAGCGGATGTTGGCAATGACGTCGAGCTTCTGCTGGTCTTCGCCCTGCACGTTCTGGTTGCCGTAGGCGCCGGCAATGTCAATCAGGCCCGAGCGGTTGATTTCCCGGTTCACGATTTTGGCGGCCAGGGCAATGTCGCGCAAGAGCTGGCTGAGCTCTCCCGTGGCGTAGGGAAAGTCTTCCTGCTTGCGCATGATAAAACGGTCGAGGGTCGTGCCAACGGGCAGCGCAATGCGGGATTGGTCCATAGAAAACAGCTGACGGAAACGGGTGGGAATGGGACGGAGAGTCGGCAAAGCTACTTTTTTTCGAGCGGATGGGCAGAAAAATGGCCGGGCCGGGCGCCGGCTTCTACCTTTGCCCCATGGCTCAGGAGTCCGCATTGCTCGTTTATAAGTTCGGGGGCGCATCGGTGAAAGATGCAGCCGCCATTCGCAATCTGGCGCATATCGTGCGCACCCACGGCGCCAGCCGCCCCCTGCTGATAGTCGTATCAGCCATGGGCAAAACCACCAACGCCCTGGAGGAGATATTCGGCCTGGCGCACGCCGGGCACGATTACCAGGCGCCGCTGCGACAGCTGCGCGACTTTCACACCGGCGTGGCCCGCGAGTTGCTGGCTCCCCGCGCCGAGGCACCGGCAGCAGCGGGAGCCGGGTCCGAAGCCGATGCGCCGGCGGCCGACCCCCTGCTGGCCGGCCTGCTCGAGAGCTTGGAAGAGCGCCTGGGCCGCATGCGCCCCGGCGAGTACGACCGGCAGTACGACCAGATAGTAAGCTACGGCGAACTGCTGGCCTCGCGGTTGGTGGCCGGAGTGCTGGAAGCCGAGTGGCTCGACTGCCGCCCGCTCATCCGCACTGACCGCAACTGGCGCGAGGGCCGCCTGGACTGGCCCACCACCGAGCGCGCCGTGCAGGCGGCCTTGCCCCCCCTGCTGGCCCGGCATACAGTGGTCACGCAGGGCTTTATCGGCAGCACGGGTTCGGGCGCCACTACCACGCTGGGTCGCGAGGGCTCCGACTACACGGCCGCCATCTTTGCCTACTGCCTACGGGCCGACAGCGTCACCATCTGGAAGGACGTGGCCGGCCTGCTCAACGCCGACCCCAAAATATTCCCGGACACGGTGCGCTACCCCGAAATTTCCTACCAGGAAACCATCGAGATGGCCTACTACGGGGCCAGCGTCATTCACCCCAAAACCATTCAGCCGCTGGCCGAGCGTCGGATTCCGCTTTTCGTCAAGTCGTTTCTCGACCCCACGGCCGCCGGCACCATCATCCACGACTGCCGGCACGGCCTGCTGGCCCCGGCCTTCATCCGCAAGACCGGGCAGTGCCTGGTGTCGTTTGAGAGCAAGGACTTCGCCTTTATTTCCGAGGAAAACCTGGAGGTCATTTTCGGCGCCCTGGCTCAGGCTCGCCTGAAAATCAACCTGATGCAGAATTCAGCCATCAGCTTCTCGGTCTGCCTCGATTACAACGAGCGCCGGCTGACCGAGCTGCTGGGCTTGCTGCGCGAGCAGTTCGCCATCCACTACAACACGGATTTGACCTTGTTCACCATCAAAAACTACGACGCCGCCAGCGTGCAGCAGCTCACCAGCGGCCGCCAGCTGCTGCTGGAGCAGCGCACCCGGCAGACGTTTCAGGTGGTTTGCGCGTAAATCGCAGCTGGGGCGGATAAAGCCGCTGATAACGCAGATTCGGTCTAATTGCGAATTGGTTTTCGCAGCTGGCCTGCATCTGGGTTCCTGTAGCTCTTATATCTCTCAGCCTCTATCTCTGAACATCTTCTAACGCTAGAACGAATCTGCGTTATCAGCAGCTTCATCTGCCTCATCTGCGATTTATGGAATTCATCACCCTCGACCCGCAGGCCCGGCCCGGCATCGCCCATATCCAGCTCAACCGGCCCAAGGAGCTGAACGCGCTGAACCTGCAGCTGATGCTGGAAATCCGCGACGCGCTGAAAACGCTGGACGAGGACGAGACGGTGCGCGTGGTCGTGCTCAGCGGCAACGAGCGGGCCTTTGCCGCCGGCGCCGACATCAAGCAGATGGCCGGCAAAACGGCCATCGACATGCTCATCACCGACCAGTTCAGCACCTGGGACCAGATTCGGCGCTTCAAAAAGCCCCTGCTGGCCGCCGTGTCGGGCTTTTGCCTGGGCGGCGGCTGCGAGCTGGCCATGACCTGCGACCTGATTATTGCCTCCGAAACCGCGCAGTTCGGGCAGCCCGAAATCCGCCTCGGCACCATGCCCGGCGCCGGCGGCACCCAGCGCCTGACCCGCGCCGTAGGCAAGTCCCGGGCCATGGAGATGGTGCTCACCGGCGAGTTTATTTCGGCCCCCGAGGCCCAGGCTGCCGGCCTCGTGAGCCGGGTGGTGCCCGTGGGCCAGTACCTGGAAGAGGCCTTCCGCGTGGCGGCGAAAATCGCGGCCATGAGCCCGGTGGCCGCCCGTCTGGCCAAAGAATCCGTAAACCGCGCCTTCGAGACGCACCTGGATGAGGGCCTGCACTTCGAGCGCAAGAACTTCTACCTCACCTTCGCCTCCGCCGACCAGAAGGAAGGCATGGCCGCCTTCGTGGAAAAGCGCCCGGCTAACTTCACCGGAAGGTGATGAGGTAATGAAGTAATAAGGTGATGATGCCCATGCTTTGCCACTTTACTACTTTCCTCACCTTATTACCTCATTACTCATCACCTCATCACTAAAAAAACATGGCAGTCCTCGTTGGCAAGCGCGCCCCCTCCTTCAAAGCCACCGCCGTCATCAACGGCTCGTTCGAGGAAGAATTCTCCCTGGACCGCTACCTGGGCAAAAAGCACGTGCTGTTTTACTTTTATCCGGCCGACTTCTCCCTGCTCTGCCCCACCGAGCTGGTCGCGTTTCAGGATGACATCGCCGAGTTTGAGCGGCGCGGCGTAGCCGTGGTGGGCTGCTCCACCGATTCGCATTACGCCCACCAGGCCTGGCTGCAGGTGCCACGCGAGCGGGGTGGCATTCAGGGCGTTAGCTACCCGCTGGTGGCCGACTCGACCAAAACCATCGCGGCCAACTTCGACGTGCTGGGCGGGCACTACGACTACAACGAGGCCGGACAGATGACTTACATTGGCTCGCCGGTGGCTTACCGCGGCCTGTTCCTGATTGACCGCGACGGCATCGTGCGCCATCAACTGGTCAATGACCGGCCGTTGGGCCGCTCCATCGCGGAGGCCCTGCGCATCATCGATGCCCTGCAGCACTACGAGGCCAACGGCGAGGTGTGTCCGGCCAACTGGCTGCCCACTTCCCAAAGCTAGCGGCGCCTGGCCGTTAGTTATTAGCCCTTTTTCCACCTTCTTGCTTTTGCTCTACAACCTGGCGGTTCGCTCCTATGCCCTGCTGCTGCAGCTGGCGGCCCCGGTGGTGCCCAAGGCCGCGGCCTGGGTGGCCGGCCGGCGGGGCCTGCTGCCGCACGTGCGGCGCACGCT
>CAXUEM010000168.1:0-2019 GCA_964249885.1 uncultured Hymenobacter sp.
CGGCAGGGGAGGGGAAGCCAAGCCCGGCTGGCCGGGAACGCCGAGGCCGGGCGCGGGCGTTTGGGCCCGGCTGCCCAGCGCGGTCAGCAGCATCCAGAACAAACAGGCGGCAAGGCGGGCGTACATTCGGGAAGGCAAACGCAGAATCGGCGGTTTAATTTCCGCTGCGGCTCCAGTCCGGCTGGCTTCGCTGGTGGGACGCATATTTTCAACAAGGCAGCTTCTTGCCGCAAGCTAAAGCCTACGCTCCTTCCGTGCCCGGCCTCTACCTCCACATTCCGTTCTGCAAGCAGGCCTGCCACTACTGCGACTTCCACTTCAGCACCTCGCTGGGCTCCAAGAGCCGGGTCGTGGCGGCCATTATCCGGGAGCTAGAGCTGCGGGCCGACTACTTGGGCCCCGACCCCCAGCTGGATACCATCTACTTCGGGGGCGGCACGCCCTCGCTGCTGAGCCCGGCCGAATTAGCGCAGCTTTTTGAGGCCATCAGCCGGCACTTTCGCGTGGCGCCGCAGGCTGAAATCACGCTCGAAGCCAACCCCGACGACCTGACGCCGGCCGCCGTGGCGGCGCTGGCTGCATCGCCCATCAACCGGCTCAGCATCGGCCTGCAGAGCTTCCACGAGCCGCATTTGCGCCTCATGAACCGGGCCCATTCGGCCGAAGAATCGACGGCGGCCGTGCGGCGGGCGCAGGCCGCGGGCTTCGAGAATATTTCCATCGACCTGATTTACGGCGTTCCGGCCCCGGCTGCGCAGGGTCACGCCATCTGGCGGGCTGATTTAGCCGCCGCTTTTGCCCTGGATGTGCCGCACATTTCGGCCTACGCCCTGACCGTGGAACCCAACACGGCCTTCGGCTGGCGCCAGCAGAAAGGCACTTTTATCGCGCCGCCCGATGAGTTTGTGGCCGAGCAGTTCGAGCTGCTGCTGGGCGGCATGCGCGCGCACGGCTTCGAGCAGTACGAAATTAGCAACTTCTGCCGGCCCGGCCGCGAGTCGCGCCACAACTCCAGCTACTGGGCCGGCGTGCCCTACCTGGGCCTAGGCCCCAGCGCGCACTCCTTTAACGGCCGCAGCCGGCAGTTCACCGTGGCCAATAATCACCAGTACGCCACCGCCCTGCTTGATGAAAATCGCGTACCCGCCACCGTGGAAACCCTCACGGCCACTGACCGCGCCAATGAGTACCTGATGACCAGCCTGCGCACCGCCCGCGGCTGCGACCTGCGCCACCTGCGCGACCAGCTGGGCCGGGACCTGGAGCGGGAGCAGGCCGCTTACCTGACCCGGTTGCAAGCCAGCGGCTGGGCCACTTGGCTTCCCGGCGAGCGGCTGCACCTGACCGACGCCGGCAAGCTGCTGGCCGACCAGATTACGCTGGATTTATTTGCCGCCGATGAGGCCCTGCCCACCTGAGTGCCGATGGCTCGGCGCCGGAATGGGCCGCGGCTGGCCGAAAACCGCTATTCTTGCAGCCCCCGCCGCTGCCGGGGCGGCCCGGCCTTGCGCGCCGCGCCGGCAGCGGCTGTTTATTTTGCGCGCTATGAAATTACTCAGTGAAGCCCTCGCCGATGATGCCGACTTCTTTGTCGAGCAGGTCCAAATCACGGCCATCGTCTTCGACAACACCGACGATGTGACCGTGTGGGCCACCACGTTTTTCGATGAAGCGCCGCACTTCTTTCACCTCGGCCTGCCCTTCGCTGCCCTCGACACCCTGCTGCGCGTGGCCGAAGCGGACCGCACCGACGCCCTGCAGGAAGAAGTAGCCGACGCCCTGGCCACCACCGAAGAGTGGCCCTGCCTGCTGGAGTATACCACCGACGCCCGCCCGCCGGTGCAGCTGCCGGGCGTCGCGTTGAAGCTGGCCGTCACCTACCCCGCCGATGAAGATGGGGAGGAAGGCGAGGACGAGGAAACCGATGCCGATGCTGATACGGAAGAAGAGGACGACCCCGTGCCGCACAACGTGTTCTACTTGGAAGGCGTGTTCGTGAAAGTAGAGTAGCCTGACCCC
>CAXUEM010000168.1:2029-6887 GCA_964249885.1 uncultured Hymenobacter sp.
TGCTGGCGTGGCTGATGATGACGCTTTACCTCCTTCCCGGCCTGGGCGCCGACGGCCGGCTCTTCGACCCCCTGCTGGCCGGCCTGCCCGCCGGCATCCGCCCGCAGGTGCTGGAGTGGCTGCTGCCCGCCGCGCCCGATGAGCCCTTGGCTGCTTACGCCGCGCGCCTGGCGTCGCCCATTCCGCCCGAGACCCCCTGCTGGGTGGCCGGCGTGTCGTTCGGCGGCATCGTGGCCCTGGAAATCGGGCGGCTGCGGCCCCTGGCGCACGTCATCCAGATTTCCAGCATCGCCACCGCCGGCCTGCTGCCCCCACAGTTTCGGCTGATGCGGGCGCTGCGCCTGCCGCAGCTGGCCCCGCCGCAACTGTTGAACTGGTTTCCGTGGGCGGGCAAGTGGTTTTTCGGCATCAAAGACCCCGAAATGTACCGGCTGTTCAAGTCCTTTATGCGGCAGATGGACGACCGGTACCTGCGCTGGGCCCTGCACGTCCTGCTGCACTGGGACAGCACCGGCGTGGGCCCGGCCGAGGTCATTCACGGCACCCGCGACCGGGTGTTTCCGCTGGGCCGGCGCCGGGTGGCGCACCAAGTGGCCGGCGGCCCGCACTTCATGGTGTACTCGCACGCCGCCGAAACCAGCCGGCTGCTTTCTCGCATTCTGACTTCCGACTTTCCCGCCGCTTCTTATGCCAGTCCTGCAAGCTAGCCTCACCTACGCCGGCCGCTCCTATGCCTTCGACCCCGCCGCGCCGCTGGATATTTCCCTGCCGCTGGCCGCGGGCCTGGACAGCCAGCCTAACTGCTTCTGGGCCGAGCCGCTGACAGTTGAAACCATCCGCGTGGGCAGCTTCGTGGGCAGCGTGGCCTTGGGCGGCAGCACCAACTACCAGCGCGTCAGTTTCACGCCCCACGGCAACGGCACCCACACCGAATGCTACGGCCACATCTCGCCCGACCCCAGCGCCACGCTGGACAAGTGCTTGACGCGGTTTCTGTTCGTGGCCCTGCTTGTGAGCGTGGCCCCGCGCCCCCAGGCCAACGGCGACCTGGTGGTGACGCTGGCCGATGTGCAAGCAGCCCTAGGTGGCGAAGTGCCACCCGCCCTCATTTTGCGCACTCTGCCCAACGACCAAGCCAAGCGCGCCCGCCACTATTCCGGCACCAATCCTGCCTATATCGAGCCCGCGCTGGCCGAGTTTCTGGTCGAGCAAAACGTACAGCACCTGTTGCTCGACCTGCCCAGCGTAGACCGCGAGGAAGACGCCGGCCAGCTACTGGCCCACCATGCTTTCTGGCGCTACCCCAGCCGCCCCCGCTGCGGCGCCACCATCACGGAGCTGATTTTCGTGCTCGATGAGGTGCCCGATGGCCTGTACCTGCTCAATTTGCAAGTCACCAGCTTAGTGCTCGACGCCAGCCCGAGCAAGCCGGTGCTCTATGCGTTGCGGCCACTTTAACCCCGCCTGTGCTGCAACCAAGTAGGCAGTCCGGCGCTCCCTTGACAGAACCTTTCCTCTCCCTTGATAGAACCCTTCCTTCTTTCATGATGCGCTTTCGCTTCTGTCCCGGCTTGTTGCTTGCCCTGGGCACCTCACTTCCCCTGGCGGCTCAAACAGCCCTCGTTCCCGCCGATTCGGCGGCTCCGCGCCGCCTGTTGCTGAAGGCGGGCCTGTCGCCCGGCCGCCTGCTGCCCCAAAGCAGCTACTACGGCTTTCTGTTTCGCATCTCGCCTTCTCTGGGTTTGGAGTATCAGCTTTCGCCGAAGTTCACGCTCTCCGGCGAGGTAGAGGCGGATATCACGCTGCCGCGCCGGCAATATTTCTCCGGCGACTCGCGGGGCGCCCTGGTGCCCACGGCCGGCACGGGCCTGATGCTGCGCTACTACTACAACCAAGCTGGCCGGGCCCGCAACAACCGGGCGCGCGGCCCCTTCGTGGGCAACTACCTAGCATTGGGCACCAACACGGAGGTCGAGGAGCGCGTCATCGGCGAGTATGATTACATCAACATGTACGACCCGCCGACTTTTCGCAAACGCTATATGTTCGATACCAGCGTCAATCTGTACTGGGGTATGCAGCGCCGGCTCGGCCGCCACTTCCTCTACGACCTCAACGCGGGCGCCGGGGTCGGAACCCGCTATTTCCCCGGCGTTCGCGGCTTGGGGAACTCAGGTATTGAGCCCAATATTGACGTGAACCTGCGCATCTACTTCGTGCGCTAAAAAGTTGGCGGCCACCAGCCCATATTCCGACCATCACCCGCAACGCAAAAAAGGCGGCCCGCACGGGTCGCCTTTTTTAGTTTCAGCCAGCGTGAAAGCGGCGACCGGACTAGCCGACCGGCACCGACACTACTTCGCGCGGCACTACCGACACGAACGAGCGGTCTTTGCGGCCCTTACGGAATTGCACCTCGCCATCAACGAGGGCGAACAGGGTGTGGTCCTTGCCCATGCCCACGTTCTGGCCGGGGTGGTGCTTGGTGCCGCGCTGCCGCACGATAACGTTGCCGGCGATGAGCGCCTGACCACCGAAAATTTTGATACCGAGACGCTTGGAATGCGATTCGCGGCCGTTGTTGGACGAGCCGACGCCTTTCTTGTGTGCCATGTTGTTTGTTAATTAAAAATTAAAAATTATGAATTAAAAATGAGTTGGATGGTTGAGCCTGCCAACTTTTAATTTTTAATTCTCAATTTTTAATTGGCCTTAGCCGATGCTGTTAATCATTACTTTGGTGAACTGCTGGCGGTGGCCGTTCATCTTCTGGTAGCCCTTGCGGCGCTTCTTCTTGAAGACGAGCACCTTGTCGCCCTTCACGTGGGCCAGGATGGTGCCGGTTACTTTCACGTCCAGCTCGGGCGAGCCTACGCTAACGGTGCCGTTGTCGTCGGTGAGCAGGGCGTTGCCCAGCGTGACGGTGTCGCCAACTTCGCCGGCCAGGCGGTGAGCGTAAACGAATTTGTTGGCCTCTACTTTGGTCTGCTGGCCAGCTATATTGACAATTGCGTACATCGGCTTGCGCGTTTCGCGTGGTTTCTGAATATGGGGAGGCAAAAGTACGGGTTTGATTTGAAACTACCAAACCTAACCGCTTCATCGTCATGGGGGCCGGCCAGCAGGGGGTAGCCGCTTGGCCGCCCGGCGGGGCAGCTGCCAGGCCGTTCTTCATCGGCAGCCAGCAGGGGAATACGTGCCGGTGCATCCCTGAAAGCGGCCGTTTGGGCCGTTTTTTGGGGACAACTTGGTTTATCCACAGCTTTCTTGTGGATAAGTGGCTAGAAACGGGGCAGTTTGGGGCGTCAACCTCAACCACTCCGGGCGTCTGAGCCGGGCCAGCTCGTCCCCGCCCTTTGGGGGTAGAGGCAAAATATACCCGCAAAAATTGCCAATAATATTTCGGTTCCCCGGCACCCAACCCCCTGCTGGCGGCGCTATATTTGAAGCCTTGACCAGCCTTAACCCTCCGCCAAAAGTCAGCAAACATCTCCGCGCCGGCCCCGGTTAGCCCAGCACCTGCGCCAGTCCAGTCGGCCCGCTGTCAGTCATTCATACTTGATAATTCATCATTCATAACGAAATAATATGGAGCCGCTTCTCGCCGAAAATCCCAACCGCTTCGTGCTCTTTCCCATCCAGAACGACGACGTGTGGCAGTTCTATAAAAAGGCCGAGGCCTCGTTCTGGACGGCCGAGGAAATCGACTTGAGCCAGGACCAAAAGGACTGGAACAACCTCAACGACAACGAGCGGCACTTCATCAAGCACGTGCTAGCCTTCTTCGCCGCCTCCGACGGCATCGTGAACGAGAACCTGGCCGTGAACTTCATGCAGGAAGTGCAGATGCCCGAGGCGCGTTGCTTCTACGGCTTCCAGATTATGATGGAAAACATTCACAGCGAGACGTATTCGCTGCTGATTGACACCTACATCAAAGACCCCAAGGAGAAGGACTACCTCTTCAACGCCCTCGAAACCGTGCCCGCGGTGCAGAAGAAGGGCGAGTGGGCCCTGAAGTGGATTAACTCCGAGAACTTCGCCGAGCGCCTCATTGCCTTCGCCGCCGTCGAGGGCATCTTCTTCTCCGGCTCGTTCTGCTCTATTTTCTGGCTTAAGAAGCGCGGCCTGATGCCCGGCCTGACCTTCTCGAACGAGCTGATTTCCCGCGACGAGGGTCTGCACTGCGATTTCGCCTGCCTGCTCTACGGCTACCTGCAAAACAAGCTGACCGAGGAGCGCGTGCACGGCATCATCAGTGACGCCGTGCGCATCGAGCAGGAGTTTGTGACCGAGGCGCTGCCCGTAAACCTGATTGGCATGAATGCCAAGGCCATGTCGGAGTACATCGAGTTCGTGGCCGACCGCCTGCTCGTGAGCCTGGGCTATAGCAAAATCTACGGCACCAGCAACCCCTTCGACTTCATGGAAATGATTTCGCTGCAAGGCAAAACCAACTTCTTTGAGAAGCGCGTGGCCGAGTACCAGAAAGCCGGCGTGATGAGCGAGCGGACCGAAAACGCTTTTTCGCTGGACGAGGACTTTTAAGCCCGGCCAGCAGGGGGTTACGAAAGCGAAAGCCGGCGCATCAAGCGTCGGCTTTTCTGTTTTCAAACTTCCCGCTTATGCAACCCGCCTTCGTCTCGCCCTGCCTCGCCTGCCGCCGCCGCATCCGCTGGAACGGGAAGCCGCTGTTTACTACCTGCTCCTGCATCAACCACGGCCGCGGCGTAACCGTGGTGGCGCTGGCCGCAGGGGTATGCGTGGGGGCGCTGACGCTGCTATGGCGGCTGACGCGGAGGTAAAGGCGGTTGCGGAGTGAGGCATTTGATTCAAGGTCGCCCTCCCCGTGCAACCC
>CAXUEM010000169.1:0-1966 GCA_964249885.1 uncultured Hymenobacter sp.
CTGGAAAAAGGGCACCGTCGGCGCCGTCGCCTGCGACCAGCAGGGCCACCTGGCCGCCGCCACCAGCACCGGCGGCATGACCAACAAGCGCTACGCCCGCATCGGTGACACCCCGCTTATCGGGGCCGGCACCTGGGCCGATGCGCGCGTGGCCATCAGCTGCACCGGCCACGGCGAATATTTTATTCGCGCCGTGGCCGCCTACGACGTGGCCTGCCTGATGGAATACCGCGGCCTGAGCCTGGCCGAGGCCTGCCGCATCGTGGTGCACGACAAGCTGGCCCCGGCCGGCGGCGAGGGCGGCCTCATTGCCGTGGATGCTCAGGGAAACCTAGCGCTGCCCTTTAACTCCGAAGGCATGTACCGCGCCAGCCAGAACGAGGCAGGGGAGGAGCTGATTGAAATTTACCGCACCTTATAATACTGTATATTATAAGTTAGGCTGGATAACAAGACCGCCAAGCCGCCTTGCTGCTGACAGTAGTACGTACGCTGTGGCACGGACTGCCCAGGCTGGCTACTGTCAGCTAGCTGACTACGGTTTTGCCCGCGTAGAACTTTCGCTCCGTCATGTGGTACACGTTGCCCTTGGCCAGCACGTGCAGGCGCACATTCTCGATGGAGAGGGTGGTGCCCTTCTTGGCCGCGGCGGCGTTGTTGTGCTGAATGTCGTGCCCGTCGAGGATGATGACCAGGTTGGAGCCGATAGTTTCGACCACATTGCCGCCGGTGATGAGCACGCCAGTGTCCTCGCCCAGCCCGATGCCAATGAGGTGAGGATGCAGGGCCACCGCCTCAATCAGCCGGCCGAAGCGGCCGCGCTTCACGAAGTGCGAGTCCACGATGGCCGAGGGCAGCAGGTCCAGGCCGGGGCCCATCTTCACGGCGCCTTTCAGCAGGGCATCGGGCACCGAGCCACCCTTAATCATATGGTGCGACATGGCCATGGCCCCGGCCGAGGTGCCGGCAATGATGAAGTTGGGCTCCTGGTAGTAGCGCTGCGTCATGGTGCGCAAAAACTCGGTGCCGCCGAACATCTGCCGCAGCCGCGACTGGTTGCCGCCCGACATCATAATTACGTCGGCCGCTTCCAGCCGGGGCAAGTACTCGGGCCGCAGAGCGTCGGCGGGCTCGCGGATATCCATGATGCCCACGTTATGGCAATTGAGCATGGCGAAGGCCGCCGTGTACACCGGCGCCACCTCCTGCGGAATCATGGAAGCCGTGGTGATGACTTCGATGCGCGGGTCGGCCTTGCCCGACTCGAGCACGATGCGCTTGAGAATGCCAAGCTCGAAAAAGTTGAGGTAGTACTTGCGCTTGGTACGCGGGTTAGGGTAGGTGCCCTTGTCTTCGTTGCCACCCACGGCAATGAGCTTGCCCAGCGGCGGAGTAGGAGAGGTGTTCGTCAAAACAGATAGCATAGCAACAGATGAGCTGCGAAAGTAAACCCGCCAAGCTAAAGGCATCGCGCCAAACTGCACAGCTATAACCCAGCAGGTGCCTGCCGGCCCGCATACCGAATCCATTATAGTAAAGGTGGAGTGGCTATCAAAAGCAATGCGCCACAACATTTGTAAAATATAGGTTGACTACTTATATAATATCCCATGCCACTTGTTTACTTATGTAATATGTAAGCAATGCCTCTGTGAGTTGCCAATCAATAAGTCAGACCACACTGAAGTCAGGCCACCCAGCCTGGCTCAAGGCAGCCAACCTTACCCGACCTCTGACCCGACCCCTGGTTGCTGTTTATAAAGCCGACGCCCGGTGACGCGGGACTGGGGGTGCGTGTTGCCCGTGTCGCTTTACCTCAGCTGCTCTGCGCTAGAGGCTATACGGCGCGAGGCCCCGCCGCTCGCAACGCTCCTGGCGATGCGCTGCACCCACCAAACTTGCCTGGGCTCCAGTGAACTTTGCCCGGTGGGTAACTCCTTTAGGTTTCACCGAGCCCGAATAACCC
>CAXUEM010000169.1:1976-6828 GCA_964249885.1 uncultured Hymenobacter sp.
GTAGTAAACGACCCATTTTTCTCTATGTCTTTATTTTCCCGTTACACCTCGCTGCTGACCTTGCTGCTCGCCAGCCTGCTTAGCCTGCCGGTGCTTTTAACTTCCTGCGGCTCCGACCAGACCTCGGGTGGCCAGGGCGCCAACGGCACGCCCGGCGTGCAGGTCGGCCTGAAAGCCGACCCCGAGCCGCGCCTCGATAGTGTGTATATCATCCGGCAGATGCGGGCCGAGCCCCGGTTTAAGGACCAGGAGCAGTGGGCCCGCAAGTTTTACCGGGAGCGGCAGTTCAAGCTGGGTTGGTTCCGGCAGCATCAACTTCTGCCCCAGGCTCAGACTCTGCTCAGCGTGATTGCTAAAGCTAAGGAAGAAGGCCTGGACCCTAAAGACTACCAGGTGAAGAACTTCCCAGCGCTCTTTGCCAGTCTTGAGCAGGCCCGGACCGACACAACCCGGCGCAACGCCCTGGAGCGGGAAATTGACGTGGCGCTGTCGGGTACCTATTTCAACTGGGCCTCCGACTTCTACCGGGGCCTGGCCAATCCGCGCGACAACAAGACGCTGGGCAAGGAATGGGATGTGAAGCGCAACAAAATCAAGCTGCACCACGCCCTGATGACCATCCTGCGCGAGCGGGAAAGTACGTATCCGTACTACGAGTTTGCGCCCCTGCACGAGGAGTATGACTACCTGAAAAAAGCGCTGGCCGGGCTGCGCGCCCGGCAGGCGGCGGGCGGCTGGCCCGTGCTGCCGGCCACTACCAAGCTCAAGCCCGGCGCCACTTCGCCGGCGGTGGCTTTGCTGCGGCAGCGCCTGATGGGAAGCGAAAACATGCCGGCCTCGGCCCCCGGCGCGGCCCCGGCTGCGGGCGCCACGCCGGTGCAAACGGTAGGCAACACTACCCCCCCTGCTGGCACCACCGCCGAGGTGTACGGCCCGGAGCTGGTAGCTGCCGTGAAGACTTTTCAGCAGGATGCGGGCCTGAAAGCGGATGGCGTGGTGGGCGGCGAAACCCTGCGCCAGCTCAACGTGCCCATCGGCGACCGGATTGACCAGGTTATTCTGAACATGGAGCGCTGGCGCTGGCTGCCCAAGCGCTTCGAGCCCGACTACTTGCTGGTCAACATTCCTGAGTACAAGCTGCACGTCATCGAGCAGAACAAGGAGGTGATGAACATGCGCGTCATCGTGGGCAAGACCCTGAACGCTACGCCCGTCTTCAGCGACCGACTTGAGTACGTGGTGATGGCGCCCTACTGGAACGTGCCGTTCAGCATCATCGACAAAGAGTTCCGGGAGAAGCTCATCGCCGACCCTAACGGCTTTCTGGAGCGGCTGGACATGGAAGTTGTCAAGGGCTCGGGCCGCAAGGCGGTGCCGGTCGACCCTTCTTCCATCGACTGGGCCGGCGTTACCGAAAGCAACTTCAAGTACACGGTGCGGCGCCGGCCGGGCCCGAAAAATGACCTCGGCGACGTGAAGTTTATCTTCCCAAACTCCAACGACATCTACCTGCACGATACGCCCCACGACGAGCTGTTCGGGCAGGACAAGCGAGGCTTCAGCCACGGCTGCGTGCGGGTAGAAGAGCCCATCAAGCTGGCCACCTACCTGCTGCGCAACAAGTCCGGCTGGGACAAGCAGGCTATCCTCGATACCATTGCCACCCGCCGCGAAAAGTATGTGGCCGTGAAAGAAAAGCTGCCCGTTTATCTGGTGTACTTCACCGCCTGGGCCACGCCCGACGGCCGGGTGCACTTCCGCGATGATATTTACGGCCACGACAAAACCTTGGCCCGCGAATATTTTAACTAGCCCTCCGATGCGGCGGCGCCTGACTGCAAACAGATAAGCGCATTCAATGTATGAGCAAGCCCGGCACTCTTCGGAGGCCGGGCTTTTTTGTGCAAAGCGCGGTGCGAAATACGTTAGTTATGTAAACTGTCTCTTGATACAAGTGTATTGATTCGGACAGAAATTATTAACATATGTATGAGGCTGTTTTTGCCCAGCGTTCTGATATTAAATCCTGGCGTGTGCTACATTTGTAATACACTCCCCGCTGTCACATGGTCGACCGTATCCGTGCCTTGCTGGCCTTGCGCCAGCTGACTCCTACGCAGTTTGCCGACCTGATTCAGGTGGGGCGGCCGATAGTAAGCCACATTCTCAGCGGCCGCAACAAGGCCAGTCTGGAAGTTGTGCAGCGCATTGTTGCCGCGTTTCCGGAGGTTGCCCTGCCCTGGCTGCTGAGCGGCACCGGCCCGATGCTCACCACGCCCACAATCGAGCAGCCTTCTTCTGCTCCTGCAGCTTTGCCGGCCACCGGCCAGGCCAAACCCGCCAGCGCCGGCGCAGCGGCCGCAGAAACCCCGCCAACCCCGCCGGCCGAAAGCCGGCCAGGGCGCAAGCCTGCACCGCCAACTACCCCAATTATTCAGGCCGCCGAACCGACTCGTCAGCCCGCCCGTAAGTTTGTACAGCAAACCGTTCCATCAGGAGCAGGAAGTGCGGCGTTTGAGCAGATAAGGCCAGGTTCGACGCCGGTAGCGCCAGTCACTGATCCAGTAACTGCGGCCGCTGTGGCTGCCCCAGCCGAGCCAAACTCGGCCGCTACGCCTGCCGCTGTGCCTGTGGCCCCCCCCACCACGCTGGCTGCCCCAGCAGTGGCGACCGGCGCAGGCAACGGAAACAACAGCGAAGCGGTGGCTAGGGCATTTGGAGTCAGCAACAAGCCTATTCGGCGCATTGTCCTGTTTTACCAGGATGGCTCTTTTGCGGACTTTCACCCCGAAAGCTAGCCAGCCCGGGCACCTCCTGCTGGCTATGGCAGGGCGGGCAGAATGGTTGTTTTGGCTCGTCGGCAGCCAGAAAAGGTTGCCGAGTGCGCCTTTGGGTTGAGTCGCCCAACCTGACTTTTGCACCTATATATCGCGCCGTTTGGTAGCTGCCGGCAGGTTCCCACTCTAATAGGTGCAGGTACGCTAATTAACGTGAGGCCTGCTCGCCTGAGCGCGGAATTGGCCGAATCAAACCATCGTGCCACGGATTCGCGTATACCTAACTCCTGCCTTAGTAGCCTCCTGCTGGCAGCTAGCTGCATTAGAACCGCAACGGCACTATTAGCTGCTCACTTAGCGACATAATTCACTTTGACAGGTCGTCTTTTGCAGCGGGTTCAACTGGTCTTGCGCAGGGTAGTTAAAGCGAAATCCACGAGTCGAAATAAAAGGCGATTTGCTTTATAAGTGCAAGTTTGTGAAAGCTACTTTTCCAACGAATAGATGCGGTCTTTTTCTACTGATTTATCGTTGTTAATCAATAACTTATATTCTACTAACTCAGTCAAAGATTTATAGTAAAACAGGCTGTTTAGCGGGAGTGTGAGTTATTTTTTCCGTTATAATGTAGAGTTGCTGCGTTCTATGGGCTAGGGCCGAATGTAGCCGAACGCATAAGCTAAAATTGTTGTCCACGCGCGGCACTGCCAAAAGGCAATCATTCAAACCCGCTTTTTGGGCTCTGTACTAATCCTCTTGGCGGGTATCAGCTCAGCTTGTGAGGCAGAGCAGTCGCTGCTTTAGGGTCTCACTAGTACCCGGGGCCGCACGCCGGTGAGGTCTTGGCCGCCGGGGTTCAACGACGCCGTTCTTAACAAATGTAATTCGGCTTGGATGCCTGTGGCATGGACTCCATTTAGGTGCAGGCTCCCGTTACAACTGACTTTGCTCATTGCGCCAGGGCTGAGTTTGTCTTAACGGCGCAGCCTTCCTACCTTCGTAGCATGAAACAGACCATTCGCCTTTTCGGGCAGCTAGCCGCTGGCGCGGTGCTCCTGCTCACCGCCGCCTGCTCGCAGGCGCCCGACGCCGAGAAAGACCCCACCGCCGACGCCGCCTACAAGCGCACCCACCGCACCGAAGGCTACCGCGAAGCCCAGCGCAGCAACGTGAACTACTAACTATCGGCATGCTGGCTAGCCTGGTAAGCCGGCGGTAGCATGAGTAGTTGTTATTAAAGCAAAGGCCCCACCAACTGCAGTTGGTGGGGCCTTTGCTATTAAGCTGGAGGCAGCGACAGACAAGCTAGCCGGCCACCAGCTCGGCCACGGGCCGAAGCACGGGTGCGGGCGCAGCGGCGAAGTCGGGCAGCTGGATGCCGGCCAGCAGGGGTTGCTCCAGCAGGTCGGCCCAGGTGCGCAGGTACAGCACCACATCGTCGCGCTGGTTGTGGCGCAGCTGGTCGCGGCGCTCAAACGGGATGGCCGCCCGGATGGCGGGGTCGGCGAGGCGCTCAAGGTGGGCGAGGTCCTGGCGGGTGAAGCCCAGGGCCAGCATCTCGTCGATGGTTTGGTCGATGGGCAAGCCGCTGGTGGGACAGTAGTCGGTGAGCTGCCGCTCCCAGTCGCCGTAGCGCTGCATAGCGCGGGCGTGGATTTCGGCTTTAGTGAGTTTGGTGACGGTCTGGGCGAGGTGGCCGCAGTTGCAGCTGCCCATGTGGCCCCACTGGTAGGGCGCCTCGGAGGCCAGGCGCTGGGCAGTCTGGCGCAGGGCCTGAATGACGGGAAGAGTGCTTAGTGCCACGGCAGGTACAGCGTTTGGTGAGACAATTACGAACAGTACTACAAGCAGCAAGAAGACGGTTTTGTTTGCAAACAACCTGGCCGCCGCCCGCCGCTACCCCCTGCTGGCAGCATTTGAGCCGCCAGCCGGGGGAGGAGCAATGCCAATCAAGCGCCAATGACCCTGCTTAAACGGAAACTGGCTGGCCCCGGCGCACCGCCGGAACCAGCCAGTTTTCAAAGCACTCCGCAAACAGACTGCGAAGCCCAGCTCCACAGCCCCAAGCTTTAGCG
>CAXUEM010000170.1:0-1291 GCA_964249885.1 uncultured Hymenobacter sp.
CCTCGGCCGCGCCCGTGGCCCTGAGCCGCCCGGCTCCGACACCCATGGTAGCCACGGCGGCGCGCCGCAGCCCGGTAACGGCCGGCGCGGAGCCGGTGCGGGTGGTGGGCCAGCTCACTTTCCGCGACCAGCCCGACCAGCCGTACTACCTGACCAGCAACCTGAGTGTGGTGCGTCTTGATGAGAACAGCCGCGGCCTGCAAAGCGCCGAGGTGGTGGGCAAGGTACGCGCCACCGGCAGCGCCGATTTTCCCTTTGTGCTGGAAGACCGGCAGCGCCGCCATCTCTACATTACGGCCCGCGGCGACGTGTACAATCAGGCCGGCCAGCGCGTGGCTAAGATGATGTAAGCTGTCTGTTGTTTTCCTGCCCCGCTTTACTCGTCTGTCGTGGTGCGCAAGGCGCTGCACGACAGACGTTTTATTGCCACTTATCCGAATTATGCCCGAACTACCCGAAGTAGAAACCTACCGCCGTTTTATTGACGAAATAGCCGTAGGCCAGACCATTGCCGCGGTGCAGGTGAACGACGCCCACGTGCTGGCCCTGCCCGAAGAGGAGCTGCGCGCCGGCCTCAGTGGCCGCATCATCAGCGGCACGGCGCGGCTGGGCAAAAATTGCTTTCTGGAACTGGACAACGGCCGGGTGCTGGTGCTGCACTTTGGCATGACCGGCGACATCGGCGCCTACCGCGACGAGGCCGACGCGCCCCGCTTTACCCGCGTGGCCCTGCACTTGGCTGACTCCGGCCTCAAGCTGGCGTTTATCGACCCGCGCAAATTCGGCCGCATCCGCCTCGCCGATAGCATAGCTGCGCACCAGCAAGCCAAGAAGCTGGGGCCCGATGCGCTGGCCATTTCGGCCGCGGAGCTGCAGCAGCGGCTGGGCCAGCGCAAGCCGGCCATCAAGCCCCTACTGCTCGACCAGGGCATCACGGCCGGCCTGGGCAACTGGATAGTAGACGAGGTGCTGTTTCAGGCCCGCATCCACCCCGAGCGGCCCGCCCATACCCTGCTGGCCGCCGATTTCGCGGCTCTGCACGAAGCCATTCAGTTGGTGCTGACCACTGCCATCCGCCACGAGGCCAACTACCGGCACTTTCCGGCTTCCTTCCTCATCCACGCCCGCGAGTGGGACGAGGCCGCCCACGCCGCGCCCGGCTCCGAAGCGCACAAGTTCTGCCCGCGCCATACCGATACGGCTATTGACAAATATTACGTGGGCGGCCGGGCCACCTACGTGTGCAGCGTGTGCCAGCCGGCCGCGGGCTAAACTAGCTATGCTATAGCGC
>CAXUEM010000170.1:1301-6746 GCA_964249885.1 uncultured Hymenobacter sp.
CGCTGAGTAAGGCTAAAGTAAGGTTCCAAACGACCAGCAGCACCAAAAGCATGGCCGGAAAAGCAGGTACATCTAGGGCAAATATTCTACCCAAGCGGGCAGCAGTGCGATGATTATAGTGCCTGTTATGGCCAATAATTTTGCGCAGAGTACGCTGTAGGACAGCGTTTTTATTTCCTGAAATTTCACGTTACCTAGTGTCGATGCGCAGGTGCTGCCAGGAGTAGGCGCAGGTGCCCAGGCCGATGAGGAAAATGCCCAACATGGAAAACAAAAATTCTTTGGCCGCGCGGGAGTTGCCCGCCAGCGCTGCTACGATGGCCGCCACTACATTGAGCAGCAGCAAACCCACCAGCAGGAAAAAGTACAGCAGCGCGGTGTCGTTGCCATCGGGGCTGGAATTGGCCGCGGCCACCAGGTAGAGTAAGAGCATCATTCCCGCGTTGGCCAGCAGGGGCCAAGGAGTGTGCTTACGCGCCGGGCCGGGCGGCTCTTTTTCGGATTCGGAGTTAGTCATTTTTCAGTGTTAAGTGAAATCCCGTACCTGCCCGACGCCAGCAAAAAGTTAAATAGCAAAAGTCGCAGTCCAGATAGCAGAAGTTCAGGGCCGAACTGAGTCTTAGTATCAAATTTTTGTTTCTTTAATTAATAATCGCCGCCGCACATGCTCCAGCCTATTAGCAGCAGCACCAACCCAATGAGCACCACGACAAGGCAGCCACTCATTTTTGGCTCATTATCCGGCTGCGCAGCGGTTTGCTTAAGAGGCTGCATTAGATAATGCCTACCCGCTCGGCCCGCAATTCTTCCAGTCGGGCCAGCTTTTCCTGGTCGCGGTAGAAGATGTTCATTGTCTCGAAAGGAATGATTTTCAGGTTCTTGCTCACAATGTGCACGCAGGACTTTTTCACCGCCCGCACGTCGAAATTATAAGCGTCCATGAATTGCAGGATAATGATGCGAAACAGGTTTTCGTAGCCCAGATTGGGCGCCGACACCTGCGGCAGGCAGCACAGCAGCTGGTTGATTTCCGGCACCACCGTATCCACGGTATTGGCGGTGCTGAACAGTTTCAGCATGTGCTGCCGCAGGCGCGGGTCGCGCTCGTACACAATGGTGTTACCGCTGTTGCTGAGCAAGTCGGCCGGGTCGATGTAGCGGGTGAGCGGAAACACTTCACCTTCGATTTTCAGGGCGTAGGCCATGGCCAGCGCATCGGGGTTGCAGGGCACGGGCAGCAGGTCGGCGGCCGTGAACACCGGGCTTTGGGCGATGATGCCCTGCCGCACCTCAGTGAGCGTGAACGAGTCGGTTTCGGGGTTGAAATTAGCTAGCCGGCCGGCCGCCTGCGTGGGCTGAAACGTGACGCCACGAATGCAGCGCTGCTGCAGGGCATAGTCGATGATGTCGCCCATCTCATCATCGTTGAGGCCCTTTTGCAGGGTCACGACCAGCGTGGTACTCAAGTTATACTTATTCAGGTTCGCAATGGCCTGCCGACGCACCTCGCGCAAGTCGCGCCCGCGCATGGCCAGCAGCACGTGTTCCCGGAACGAGTCGAACTGCAAATACACCTCGAAGGCGCCCGCGTAGGAAGCCAGCCGGGCCACGAAGGCCTCATCTTTGGCCAGACGCACGCCGTTGGTGTTCACCATCAGGTGCTTGATGGGCTTGCGCTTGCACATGTCCAGGATTTCCCAGAACTGCGGGTGCAGTGTGGGCTCGCCGCCCGAAATCTGAATTACGTCAGGCTCGCCCTCGTTGGCCACCACCAAATCGACCATGGCCTCGACTTCCTGCAGGGTGCGGTGGCGGCCGTGGGTGGGGCTGCTTTCGGCGTAGCAGGTGGGGCAGGTCAGGTTGCAGCGGTCGGTTATCTCAATCACCGTCAGGCAGCTGTGCTGCTCGTGGTCGGTGCACAGGCCGCAGTCGTAGGGGCAGCCGTAGTGGGTGGCCATGTTGAAGCGGCGCGGCGTCTCGCTGGGCTTCACGTAGTTACGAATGCTCTTGTAGTACTCCACATCGGTGGCAATGAGCACCCGCTGCCGCCCGTGCTCCGGGCAGCGCTTGAGCATGTACACGGCCCCGTCCTCGAAGACGATTTTGGCCTCAATGCGCCGCAGGCACTGCGGGCACAGGCTGAGGGTGAAATCGTAGTAGGTGTAGGGGCGTTCGGGCATGTGTTAAAAACTCACTTTTTAGACTGATGCCCACTTACGCAGTTTCGTTTCTACGTTCGCAATCAGTCGGTCTTCTGTTGCCTTATTCAATGGGGTTAAATCTGTAAATGGGTCGGGTCTATTTCTATTTGACAAATAGTGTTTCAAATTATCGGTGGCACCGTTGGAGACAAAAGCATTACCCATTTTTGTTCTAAAGTCTGAAAGCAAACCAACCAATGCTCTTGCTAACCCAATTGAAGGAACAGAACTGGAAAAGAATTTGCATTCAACAATGTATACAGAATACCTTGGATTTCGTCGCGCCTGTCTGGAACGGTCCGCGTGATTTTGGTCAATGAGCGAAATATCCATCTCATGAGTTGCTCCAGACGTGCCTTCAAACTCAACATCAACATGTAGTTCAAACTGCTTGCCATTCAAAGAGCAGTCAAGGAACGAAAAATCTTGTGTTGTTGAATATATTGCTCCGGGGGCTGCGCGAAAAACTACTGGATTAGGATTGCGCCCTGAATTAATGCCGGAAGTTATAGCTTGCCCTCCTGCCCTTCGAATTGCTTCTACAATTAGTGAAAGAGCATATACTTCAAACGCTTTTTCTCGTACCGTTGCATTTAACTGAAGGGTCTGGCTTGCAATGCTTAGCCCAAGAAAAGCGTCAATTGCATTTGTAAGGTCTATGTAGGTAGCCATTACTCCTTTATCAAATTTTTGACTCTATTAACTTCCACTTTCGCGGCCTCTAATTCCGCTTCATTTGGCGTAAAATCAGTGAGTGTAAATCTTTCAGATGTATTAATTGACTTTACTGAATAAGATTGGTCATACTCCCATACTACATTATTTCCAAACACTTTGCTAATGTTCTGAGCATAGCTTGGAACGTCAATTATTATTTTTGAAAGATAGTCTATTGCTGATTCGAGAGCCTCTTGTGAAGTTAGCGGCAGCGTTTGAGTTTTGCCGACTTCTGACTGTTTTATGTTTTTTTCCTTTAAATCAGCAGTATCCTTCATAATAACTGTCCTTCCGCGAGTAATCAATAAATTAATTTCCTCAACTGTATCGCTTCTGTCCATTTTCTGCAGTTTGGTCAAAAGGTATTCCAGTGCGTTTGTGTAATCATCTTCAGTCATTTCTCAGTTTTTTAGTTATAGGATTTTGGTGAAGCCGAATGTAATACCCCAGCCCTACCACGCAGGCCCATTGAATAGCCGTGAGCCCCAACCCCGGCAGCGCCGCCGTGGGCTTGAGAAACTCCACCAGCAGCCGAAACAGCAGATACAAGCTCAGAAACAGCTGAAACCGCCGCCCCTCGGGCAGCGGGCGGCGGCGCTCCAACCGCCCCAGCAGCAAAGCCAGCGCGACCAAAAACAGGATTTCGTAGAGGTTGGTGGGGTGGCGCCGGATGCCATCACCAAAGTTTATTCCCCAGGGCAAATCGGTGGCCGTGCCGAAGGTGCCATCCGTGAGGCCGCTGAGGTGGCAGCCGAGCCGGCCGATGCCCAGGCCCAGCAGCAGCGGAAACACCATCAGGTCGCCGCTGGAACGGGTGACGCCCAGGCGCTTCTTGGTCAGCTCCACGCCCAGCAGGCCGCCCAGAAAGCCGCCCACGATGGTTTTATTGGTGAAATAATACAGCCAGCCGCCGGGTGGGTTTGCTAGCAAATCGGGGTGCTCCAGCAGGCCCAGCGCCCGGGAGCCCAGCAGGGCACCCGCCGCCGCGCCCACAAAAATCCACTGCCGGTCGGCGCTGCTGATGGGGTCCGGGCGGCGGGCGCGCAGGTAGGCGTAGAGGCGGTAGCCCAGCGTGTAGGCCAGCACCTCGCAGAGCAGGTGCACGGGCAGGCGCGCCGGGCCCAGGGTCAGCTCAACCGGGTAGTGCATGGAGCGAAGATGCGCCGAAAATCTTGGGCCCATGTGGCAGGGGTGCTCGCCGCTGCCACTCTCCTGTCGGCTGGTTTGGTCAAACCCGGCCGGCGCAACTCAGCCAGCAGGGAGTATCAGCGGCGGCCGGGGCCCATCTCGTTGTTGCGCACGGCGGCTTTCTGCGTGAGCGTCGTCAGCGGCGACTGGCTGAGCTTGGACTCGCTTTCGTAGCCTTTGAGGCGGGTGTTGCCGGTGCCGCTTTCGGCGGGGCTGGGCAGCGTGCGGTTCAGCCAGCCCAGCAGGTCGGTGGTGGTGCCGGGCAGCACGCCGTGCAGGGCCGCCAGCAGCTTGGCCGGCAAGGAGAGAATGATTTCGCCGTCGCCGCGGCGGGTGGCGTTCCAGATTTGGCGGGCGGCCTGCTCGGCGCTCATGGTCAGGCCGGGCAGGGAGTCGGCGATGCTGAACACGGCGTATTCTTTTTTGTGCTGGCCCTTTACCAGCGCCTGCCGAGCGCTGCCGGTGCGCAGCAGGCCCGGGCACACCGTAGTCACGCGGATGCCCTGCTGGCTCAGCTCAGTACGAAACCCCTCGGACAAACCCGTGAGGGCAAACTTGCTGGCCGTGTAGGGCGCCATGTGCGGGATGGCCACTTTGCCGCCCAGCGAGGAGATGTTCACGATGCGACCTTCGCCCCGGCGGCGCATGCCCGACAGCACGGCCTGCATGGCGTGCAACGGCGCCCAGAAGTGCGTGTTCATGCAGTCCTCGAAGTCGCGCACGTCCAGGTTTTCCAGCGGCCCGGCCGTGATAATGCCGGCGTTGTTTATCAGCACATCCACCGGGCCGAAGCGCGCCTCTACCTCGGCCACCATCGCGCGCACCTCGGTGGCTTGGGTGATGTCGCGGGCCAGCGTCAGGATGTCGGCCGCGTCATCGGCCAGCCCGACCAACTCCCGGCGGGCCTGCGCCAACTCGTCCTCATCGCGGGCGCAGATGGCGACGCGGGCGCCCTCGGCGGCAGCTTGCCGGGCCAGCACCAGCCCCAGGCCCCGGCTGCCGCCAGTGATGAGCACGGTTTTGCCCCGCAGCTCGTAGCTGCCGCGGCGGTTGCTATACAGGGTGAAGGCGGCCAGGGCGCTGCTCAGGCCGGCGGCCAGCAGCCAGTTCGAGTTCTTTCTCATAGGAAATGAATTGCTGCTGGGTTGTATGTAAAGCCGGGCTGAAAGGTTGCGGGCCAGGGCCGCAGGGCGGCATTATATTTGAATACGCCGGCCTGGTCCGGTGCCGGGCGCGGGCCGTTTGGCCCGGCCAGCAGGGGGTGGGGCGGCCGGCCCCGCCCACCAACACCGGCCCCGGCCGGCCGTACCAACGTCTGGGCCATGCCTGCTGGCCCTCC
>CAXUEM010000171.1:0-1455 GCA_964249885.1 uncultured Hymenobacter sp.
CGTCTGGTCCGTGGTAGTCGTTTCGGCAGTGGCACCCCCTGCTGGCGCGGCCGACAGCCGGTCGGACGGCTCTGCCGTCGGACCGGTCGTTTTGGCGTCCAGGCCTAGATGGCTTTTCACGCGCTCAAATTCCGCAGGATAGTTCTCGGCGGCCGAAATCAGGCGGCCGATGCTGCGGGCATCTTTGTCCTGCACGTGGCCGGCTTCGCCGTTCAGGCTTTCGCCCGTGGGGAAGTCGGCCTGCTCCAGCAGGTTGTTTATCATGCCCTGCAGGCCCATGGCGCGGCCATCATCGGGCGAGTAGATGCGGGTAATGCCGTAGCCCATCAGCTCCTCAATCTCGGTGGGCAGAATCACGCCGCCGCCGCCGCCGAAGATTTTGATGTGGCCCGCGCCGCGCTCCTTCAGCAAATCGTGCATGTACTTAAAGTACTCGTTGTGCCCGCCCTGGTAGGAGGTGATGGCAATGGCCTGGGCATCCTCCTGAATGGCGCAATCCACGATTTCCAGCACCGAGCGGTTGTGGCCCAGGTGAATGACCTCGGCGCCGGAGCTCTGAATAATGCGGCGCATGATGTTGATGGCCGCGTCGTGGCCGTCAAACAAAGCCGTGGCCGTGACGATGCGGATGTGATGCTGGGGCTTGTAGGGCGCGACGGGGGCGGGATGCATAGGAGGGGAGTAGAGCGGAGTTGATAAGCGGCTTCCGGCTGGTTTGCCGAGCCGAAAGCGGCGGGTTTTTCGAGTAGCGAAGGTACGAAAAAGCCCCGGCGGGGTCGGCCGGGGCGGTTGGTGCAGTCGCGGCGAGATATATGCCGCCTACTTATACTCCTGCACGGCCAGGTACATGCTCACATTAACCGGCAGGCTGCGCCATTCGGCCTCGCTCTTGTCGCGCACCAGCACCCGGTGGCCCAGCGACGGAAACGCGCCCGGCCCGCTCAGCTCGCCGCTTTTGGGGTCCAGCTTTTCGCCCTGCAGCCACTGTATGCCGGCCGCCACGGTCTGGCCCTTATGTACTTTAATATTATAGGCGCGCAAATTCAGGCCGACCCACCCGGGTTGACGGCGGGGGAAGGTGAACTGAATATCATCGGTGAGCCGCGGTCGCGTGGGCCGTCGCGCAGTGGCACCCGAATTACGGGCGCAAGCTCGCCGCGCTGCAAGTGCCGCCGCCCGCCGCTTGGGCCGCCAACCTCACCTTCAAACAACTGCTGCGCAGTTGGTATATGCTGTTTTCCCAACTGCCGCGCGTGCCCGAGTGGTTGCTCGGCCGCAATGATTTCCAGGCGCTGGAGCGCTCATTCAAAACCACCACTGCGCACGCGAACGCGATTTCCAACGCGGATATTGAAGTCTACAAAGCAGCGTTGCGCGACCCGCGCGCCTTGACCGGGGCGCTTAATCATTACCGCGCCAACGCGCTGCAACTGTTCCGCCGCCCGGCCCGCGACC
>CAXUEM010000171.1:1465-6740 GCA_964249885.1 uncultured Hymenobacter sp.
ATAAAGGACAAACCGGAACCGGACGGGCTTAAAATCATTCTGGCTGACATAGAAGCGAAAGCTGTCTACGTAGCAGCTGCGGCGCGCCGACAGTGCCGTAGTTACTTCCCAGCCGCGCTCGTCGCTGGCTACGGTCAGCGTAGAGTCGCGGATTTTGGTGGTCCAGTAGGCGATACCGCCCACGGCGTTGCGGCCCAGAATGGCTGGCTTCAGCTTAGGGTGGCGCACTTGCACGTCGCCTAGTGTTTGAACCTGGGGCTGCAGGCGCCACACCGCCTCCGGTCCCCGCAGCTGGCCCACCGTAAGCCGCAGCGCCTGAAACCCAATGCAGGAAATAACCACGGAATCGGCGCTGGGCAGCGTGGCCGGCACCGCAAACGCGAAATACCCGCGCTCATCGGCCGTCGAGCCCAGGGCCTTGCCTTTGACGCCCACCGTGGCGAAAGCCACTGGTTTGTCGGAGGCAGCGGCCAGCACGCGCCCCTTCAGGTCTTGCGCCTGGCAGGTCAATACGCTCCCAACCAGGCAAATAACTAACGTAAGTCGGGTCCGCATTAGGCCAATAGTATTAGGAGTTTTCGTGGGCAAGGAGCTGATAACTGGGCAGGAGGTTGCCTGTTCGAACTCCGAAAACGCCCTGGTAGAGTCCGGCGAGGATGATGCAAGGCGCCGAACTCAGGGCGTGGCCGGTAGCCAAAAAGTCAATCCCCGAAGAATAGTTGACACCAGCGGTGGGCTGAAATGTCTTGCTGGCTGTTACCTGACCGGCACCCTCTAATGCGCCAGCAACTCAGCTATTATATACTATATAATCCCCATTCCATGGAAAGCCCGGACCTCATTCCCCACGATATTGACCGCATCATCGAAATGGCCTGGGAAGACCGGACGCCGTTCGAAGCCATCCTAGCGCAGTTTGGTCTGAGCGAAGCCGAAGTTATCAAGCTTATGCGCCGGGAAACAAAGGTTTCGTCGTGGCGCATGTGGCGCGAGCGGGTGCAGGGCCGGGCCACCAAGCACCAGGCGCGCAGCGCCGTGGCCGATGCGCGCTTTAAATCCAGGGCGCAGAAGAGTATAAGTCTTAATAAGATAGCCAAACGCTAAGTCTCGCGGATGAAGCACAAGCCGGCCGGGTAGCCCAGGCCGTACCCCCTGCTGGCGGACCTCGCCCCGCCGAGCAATGCCTGTGAAACAAAACGGCCGGACCGCCCGCGGGCAATCCGGCCGTGGCCAATCAGGTTCTTTAAGGCCTAGCCGTTCAGCGCCTGCACGCCGGCCTGGGCCACTTTGTGGTCGTCTTCCACGGTGCTGCCCGACACGCCGATGGCGCCCATGACCTTGCCGCCGTCGCCCATAATGGGGATGCCGCCGGGGAAGGTAATCAGGCCCTCATTCGAGTGCTCGATGCCGAAAAGCGGCTTGCCCGGCTGCGAGAGCTTGCCCAGCTCGCCGGTGGGCATGTCGAAGAAGCGGGCGGTTTTGGCCTTTTTAATCGAGATGTCGAGCGAGCCGAGCCAGGCGTCATCCATGCGCAAAAAGGCGACGAGGTTGGCACCGGCATCAACGACGGCGATATTCATTTTTACGCCCATGTCCTGGGCTTTTTCGTGGGCCGCGTTCAGGGCCAGCTGCGCTTGTTTGAGGGTAATTCCCATGGTGCTTGGTTTGGTGAGGTTAAGTGAAAAAAGAAAGCTGCCTTCCCTTAACGACCCCCTGCTGGTCTTGTTCAGATTATGCCCTCTCCGAATAACTCCTGGCCGGGAGATAGAGGCTGGATTAATGCGCTTGGGCTGCCACGTTCGGGTATTGTGTATTGTGGCGCACAACACGAAACGCGGTGCGCGAGACCGCCAAACGCTGCCGTAGGTGCTATTACCCGTCTGTCCCGCTAATCTCTGATTCAGATGCCAAACACCCGCGGCGGGCTCAGCAGCCGGCGCCAGCCAAGCAGCAGCAGCGCCCCCAGGGCCAGCAGCCCCCCGGCCCCGCCCGTGCCCTGGGGGCTGCGCACCGTGGCACCGAACAGCTCGTTGAGGCAGCCCACGGCCATGGGCAAGAGCAGCAGCAGCAACGCCGCCAGATGCAGGCCCTCCTGCAGGGAAAAGCGCGGCGCCTTCACCAGGGCCAGCAGTGCGGCGCCCAGCAGCCAGGGCAATACAATGGTGCTGACCACCATGCGCTGCCGGTACTCGTAGCGCATGACGGTGCGCGAGTCGTGGGCCTGCAGAAACGCCACCGCCGCCCAGGACCCCACCACCACCTGGGCCAGGCCGGCCACCACGGCCAGCACCACATTGACCACGGTGCCCAGCCCCAGCAGCCAGGCCGGCACGTAGTAGAAGCCCGTGCGCAGAAACGTGTCGGCCACCAGCCCCCCCAGCACCGCGTTGACGGCGTGCAGGGCCACCCAGAGCAGCAGCAGCTTGAGCAGGCCCCGTTGGGCGCGCTGGCGCTGCCAATACCACTGGTAGGCCAGCAAGCCCAGGCCCGCCACCACCAGCGGCCCGATGCCATACACCGCCACCACGCCCAGGCGCCACCACTCATTGTCGGCCAACGAGAAACTCACCGTGCTCGGGCCCCAGCTGCCCCGCACCCGCAGGCGCTCGGCCATCAGCACGGTGGCCAGCTGGTAGAGGCCATTGACGAGCAGGTAAGCCAGCGTAAAACACACGGTGCCGTTGAGGGCGGAGATGTAAAACTTCTGACTGCTCTTGGAAACCGGCGCGGCGGTAGCGGATGGTTGCATAGCGGATGATGGCATACAGGGAAGCTGGCGGACGGGCGAGGGCAAGTGGGCGCCCGGGGCCGCCGCGGAGCCGCCCAAAAATAGCCCGCCCCGCCTACATTGTCCGCGCCGGGCCTCGCCGGCCCTGCTGGGTAGTACGCCCGCCGCTGCGTACCTTCGTGTTCCGAAAAAAAGGCCCTTTAAGTGAATAGAATCCGCAATTTCTGCATCATTGCCCACATCGACCACGGCAAAAGCACCCTGGCCGACCGCCTGCTGGAGTTTACCTCCACCGTGGCCAAGCGCGACATGCAGGCCCAGCTGCTCGACAATATGGACCTGGAGCGCGAGCGCGGCATCACCATCAAGAGCCACGCCATCCAGATGCAGTACCCCTACAAAGGGGAAATGTACACGCTCAACCTGATTGACACGCCCGGCCACGTTGACTTCAGCTACGAGGTCAGCCGCAGCATCGCCGCCTGCGAGGGCGCGCTGCTGATTGTGGACGCTTCGCAGGGCATTGAGGCCCAGACGATTTCCAACTTGTACCTGGCCATCGGCGCCGATTTGGAAATCATTCCGGTGCTGAACAAAATCGACCTGCCCCACGCCATGCCGGAGGAAGTGTCGGACGAAATTGTGGATTTGATTGGCTGTGACATTGAGGATATTATCCACGCCTCGGGCAAAACCGGCATCGGCATTGAGAACATCCTCAACGCCATCATCGAGCGGGTGCCGCCGCCCAAAGGCGACCCGCAGGCGCCCCTGCAGGCCCTGATTTTCGACTCAGTTTTCAATTCCTACCGCGGCATCGAAGTCCTGTTCCGCATCAAGAACGGCACCATGCGCAAGGGCGACAAGGTGAAGTTCATGGCCACGGGCAAGGAGTACGGCGCCGACGAAATCGGCATCCTGGGCCTGAACCAGGAGCCCCGCCCCGAAATGAGCGCCGGCAACGTGGGCTACCTGATTTCGGGCATCAAGGAAGCCCGCGAGGTAAAAGTCGGCGACACGATTACGCACGTCAACCGGCCCACGCCCGAGGCCATTCAGGGCTTTGCCGACGTCAAGCCCATGGTGTTCGCCGGCATCTACCCGGTTGATACCACCGAGTACGAGGAGCTGCGCTCGAGCATGGAGAAGCTGCAGCTCAACGACGCCTCGCTGGTCTGGGAACCCGAAACCTCGGTGGCCCTGGGCTTCGGTTTCCGCTGCGGCTTTCTGGGCATGCTGCACATGGAAATCGTGCAGGAGCGGCTGGAGCGCGAGTTCAACATGACGGTCATCACCACCGTGCCGAGCGTGCAGTTTCACGCCATCGGCACCAAAGACCAGCTGCTGACCATCAACGCGCCCTCCGAGATGCCGGAGCCCAACCTCATCAAGGCCATCGAGGAGCCATTCATCAAGGCCCAGATTATCACCGCCGCCGAGTACGTGGGCCCGATTATCACGCTTTGCATGGACAAGCGCGGCATCATCAAGGGCCAGTCGTATTTGACGAGCGAGCGAGTGGAGCTGAGCTTCGAGCTGCCGCTCTCGGAAATCGTGTTCGACTTCTTCGACAAGCTCAAAACCATCAGCCGCGGCTACGCCTCGCTCGATTATGAGCTGATTGGCTTCCGCGAGGCCGACATGGTCAAGCTCGACATCATGCTCAACGGCGAGAAGGTCGATGCCCTGTCGGCCATCGTGCACCGCTCCAAGAGCTACGAGTGGGGCCGCCGCCTCTGCGAGAAGCTGCGCGAACTGCTGCCGCGCCAGATGTTCGACATCGCCATTCAGGCCTCCATCGGCCAGAAAATCATTGCCCGCGAAACCGTGAAGGCCCTGCGCAAAAACGTCATTGCCAAGTGCTACGGCGGCGACATCTCGCGCAAGCGCAAGCTGCTGGAAAAGCAGAAGGAAGGCAAAAAGCGGATGCGCTCTGTGGGCTCGGTCGAAATTCCGCAGGAGGCGTTTCTGGCGGTGCTGAAAATTGATTAATTCGGATTGAACGCGGCTTTCGGGCCGCGTTTTTTTTGCCCTGTTTGTCCAGTCGTTCCTGAAAATAGTATGACCTCAACCGCCACTACCTACCGCCTCATCGACGGCAAGCAAACCGCCGAGGATATTAAAGTCGAAATCGCCGCCGAAGTCGCGCAGCTGGTGGCCGCCGGGCAGCGCCCGCCGCATTTGGCGGCCATACTGGTGGGCCACGACGGCGGCTCCGAAACCTACGTGCGCAACAAGGTGCTGGCCTGCGAACGGGTCCGCTTCAACTCCACGCTGCTGCGCTACGAGGACGACATTACGGAAGACACCCTGCTGGCCAAGGTGCAGGAGCTAAACCAGGACCCCAGCATCGACGGCTTCATCGTGCAGCTGCCCCTGCCCCGGCACATCGACCCAAACAAGGTAGTGGAGGCCATCCGGCCCGAAAAGGACGTCGACGGCTTTCACCCCATGAACATCGGGCGCATGGTGGCCGGCCTGCCGGCCCTGCTGCCGGCCACGCCAGCCGGCATCGTCGAGCTGCTGCAGCGCTACGGCATCCAAACC
>CAXUEM010000172.1:0-1023 GCA_964249885.1 uncultured Hymenobacter sp.
CCGCCACGCCGCCGGCCAGCGCCACCTGGCTGAGGCCGGTGTCGGCGGCGGCGCGGCGCAGCTGGCGCAGCAGGGTGTTCACAATGGTAAATTGGATGCCGGCGCAGAGGTCAGCCAGGTTTTCTTCGATGAAGCGCGGGTTGGCGGCGGTTTCTTTGCGCAGAAAGTACAGGACGGCCGTTTTCAGGCCGCTGAAGCTGAAATCGTAGCCGCTCATGGCGCCTTCCGGGAAGGCGAAGCGGCGCGGGTCGCCAGTCTGGGCAAGCTTGTCGAGCCGAGGGCCGCCGGGATAGGGCAAACCCAGCAGCTTGGCGGTTTTGTCGAAGGCCTCGCCGGCGGCGTCGTCGATGGTCTGGCCGATAATCTGCATATCGAGCGCCGAGCGCACCACCACCAGCTGGGTGTGGCCGCCGCTCACGGTCAGGCACAGGAAGGGAAACGCCGGCCGGGGCTCCTCGATAAAGTGCGCCAGAATGTGGGCCCGCATGTGGTTGACGGCCAGCAGGGGCTTGCCCAGGGCCAGGGCCAGGCTTTTGGCAAACATGCCGCCCACCAGCAAAGAGCCCAGCAGGCCCGGCCCCTGCGTGACGGCCACGGCGTCCAAGTCGTGCTTGCCCACGCCGGCCTGTTTCAGGGCGGCCGTGACCACGGGCAGCACGTGCTGCTGGTGCGCCCGCGAGGCCAGCTCGGGCACCACGCCGCCGTACTGTTCGTGCACGGCCTGGGTGGCAACTACATTGCTGAGCAGCTCGCCGTCGCGCATAACGGCCGCGCCGGTGTCGTCGCAGCTCGATTCGAGGGCCAGAATAGTCATAGTCAGAATAGAAAGCATAACGGCAGGCTCGGCTGTACTCGGCTACCGTTAGGGTAAAGTATATACAAAGGTCGGGGGCCAGCGCGTTACCTCAACCCCGGGCCCTGGCCCGCCGTTTGCGCAGGCGGGTCTGCCCAAAAAGCCGCAACTTTGCCGGGGCCTTCGCTACGGGCTGATTTCCTTTGCCTTTCCTGCCTTGACTTTCGTTA
>CAXUEM010000172.1:1033-1912 GCA_964249885.1 uncultured Hymenobacter sp.
GCGTGCAAACCCGGGTGGCGCGCGAAATCACGCAGGTGCTCACGCGGCGGCTGGGGCAGCAGGTGAGCATTGGCCGAGTCGATGTGCGGCCGTTTTCGAGCGTGCTGCTGGAAGGCGTGCGCGTGCGCGACCGGCGCGGCGGCGAGCTGTTCAGCATAGCCCGGGCCGAGGCCGATATCAAGCTGTTTTCGGTGCTGGACCCGCGCCACCTGCACATCGGGCAGCTGACGCTGACTGAGCCGCACTTCGAGTTGAAAAACCTGGCCGGCGAGCGGGACTCCACCACCCTGGACCAATTTATCGGGGCGGTGAAGCGGCTGGTCGGTCCGCCCGAGGATACGACGTCGGCCCCGTTTGATTTTCAGATTCAGGCCATTGCCCTGCGCAACGGGCAGTTCATCATCGAGCGGCAGGACGAGCCCCGGGCGAAAACCTACGGCCGCACCATCGACTACCGCCACATGCGCGTGGACAGCATCTACGCCGATATCTCGCGGCTGCGGCTCGGTGACACGCTGGGCCTGCGCCTGCAGGGCCTGCGGGCAGTGGAAGTGCCCTCCAAAACCCGCCTGCATGAGCTGACGGCCGACATGCTCTATAACGAGCATTTCTGGGATTTCAAGAACCTGAACCTGCGGGTGAACGACTCGCGACTGCGCGACTACCTGCGCTTTGAGTACCGCCGGTTCGGCAACTTCACTGATTTCAACGACTCGGTGCGCGTGCTGACCCGGCTGCGCGACACCCACGTGCGCACCGAGGACATTGCTCAGTTTGCGCCCCAGCTGCTGGACGTGAGCGAGGCCGTTACCCTCTCGGCGCGGGCCGAGGGCTACGTGCGCGACTTCAAAATCAACGACCTGGACCTGCGCTACGGCC
>CAXUEM010000172.1:1922-3800 GCA_964249885.1 uncultured Hymenobacter sp.
CGGCACCCGCATCCGGGCCACGCGCGCCCACGCCGACAACCTCACCAACCTGCGCGAGGCCTTCGTGGATTTGCGCCTGCAGCCCTCGGTCGTGCTGGCCTCGGATTTAAAGCATTTTCTACCCGCCTCGGCCAACAGATACGTGCAGCCCCTGGGCCGGGTCAAGCTCAATGGGCAGCTGCTGGGCTTTTACTCCGACTTCGTGGCCAACGCCTCCTTCGACACGGCCCTGGGCCGGGTGGTGACGGACGTGAACCTGAAAGTCAAAACCGACTTCACCCGCGCCGCCTACTCGGGCCAGGTGCAGAGTTTTGACTTTCAGCTGGGCAAGTTTCTCGGCGACGAGACCGTGGTGCGCAACGTGACCCTGCGCGGCAAGGTGGCGGGCGTGGGCTTCGACCCCAAAGTGGCCCGCGGGCAGGCCGACGTGCAGGTGGCCCGCATCTGGCTGCGCGGCCGGCAGTACCAGAACCTGAGCTTGAACGGCCGCTTTCACCAGCAGTCGTTCGACGGGCAGTTTACGGCCAACGACCCCACGCTGCAGCTAACCAGCCGGGGGCGCATTGACCTGGACCGGCCCCACCAGCGCGTCGATGTGCAGGCCACTATCCGCCGGGCCGACCTGCGGGCGCTGGGCCTGACGTCGCAGCCGCTCATCATCTCCACGACGGCCGACGTGCACTCGCGCGGCCTGCAGCTTGATTCCCTCATCGGCCACGCCCGGCTGCGCAACTCGACCTTTACGCTGGGCCGCAAAACCCTGCGCCTCGACACGCTGGACGTGGAAAGCACTCGCGCCGGCAGCGGCCGCCGCCACGTCCAGATTCGCTCCGAGCTGGCCGACGTTCACGCCGACGGCGTATTTAACACCGCCGCCGTGGTGCGCGACGTGCAAACCCTGGCCACCGAGTACCGCCTCAACTTCGAGAGCAACGCGGCGGCCACCGCCGACTACTACCGGCGCAAGCGCCAGCAGCCCCTGCCCGAGTACCGCATCGACCTGGAGCTCAACCTCAAGCACCTCAACCCCCTGCTGGATTTGTTTGTGCCCGAGCTGCAGATTGCTGACAACAGCAAGCTCGACGGCTCGTTCCGCAACGGGGCCACTTCGATTTTCCAGCTCGGCGGCCACTTCGACTCGCTGCGCTACGGCCCGGTGCGCACCGTCAACACCGATTTTGACCTCAACACCTCCAAGCTGCCCTACCGGCCCGAGGTGCTGGCCTCGGCCAACGTCACCTCGGCTGCCCAGGTGCTGCCGGGGTTGGGGCGCACCGAGAAGTTTTACGTGGAGGGCGTCTGGGACCAGCAGCGCATCAACTTCTCGACCTCGCTGGCCCAGACCGGCACCACCAACAAGGCCACCATCAACGGGGCGCTGGCGTTTCTGCCGCGGGCCGTGGAGGTGGTGTTCCGGCAGTCGGGTCTGCACCTGCTGGACCAGGACTGGGTTATTGCGGCCGACAACTCGGTGCGCATCAGCGACTTCGGCCGGGAGTTTGACATCCAGAACTTCAGCCTGCAGAACGGCGCGCAGCGGGTCAGCGCCCAGGGCTTTATCTCGCCCAACCCGGCTCGCCCGGCGCTGGCGCTGGACGTCAAGGACTTTCAGCTGGCTACCCTGCGGGCGCTGACCGGGCAGCGGCTCACGGGCCGGCTCAACGCCCAGGCCTCGGTGAGCGGCATTTACGGCGCGCTCACGATTGACAACACCCTGCGCGTGGACTCGCTCTACTACAACGATGTGCTGGTGGGCGACGTGGCCGGCCGCGGCACCTGGGACAACCCCGCCAAGAAGCTGCGCGTCAACCTTGACGTGGCCCGGCAGCAGCAGCGCGTATTGAGCGTGGGCGGCTACATTGCGCTCACCGCCGATGT
>CAXUEM010000172.1:3810-6686 GCA_964249885.1 uncultured Hymenobacter sp.
ACGCCCCGCTGGTGCTGGCCCAGCCGTTTCTGGAGAGTATTTTCAAGAACGTGGGCGGCACCGGGCAGGGCGAGCTGCACCTCACCGGCCGCTTCGCCGCCCCGAATCTGACGGGCGCCATCGACGTGAAAAATGGGCAGCTGACCTACGGCTACCTGGGCACGACCTACACGTTTGCCGACCGCATCAGCTTCACCAACCGTACGATAGAGTTTCGCCGCGTGCGGCTGCGCGACGCGCTGGGCAACGCTGGCACCGTGGATGGCGTGGTGTACCACCGCGGGTTTCAGGACATGAGCCTGAACATCAGCGCCGAGTTTCGCAAGCTGCAGGTGCTCAACACCACCCGCAAAGACAACCAGCTGTACTTCGGCACGGCCTACGCCACCGGCTCGGCCAGCGTGACCGGCCCCACCGACAACCTCGTGGTGAACGTGCGCGCCACCTCCGAGGCCGGCACCCGCATGAGTTTGCCGCTCGACAATGCCGCCAAGGCCGAAAAGGCCGGCTACATCAAGTTCGTGAACAACAACCACTCGGACACGGTGATAACCAAAAAGGCGGTGGCCGTGGCGGCGGCCGATAAAATTGACCTCTCGGGCCTGCAGCTGAACATGAACCTGACGGTGACGCCCGACGCCTACATGGAAATTCTACTCGACGAGAGCACCGGCGACATTATCCGGGGTACGGCGGCCGGGCAGCTGCGCCTGAATATTGATACCCGCGGCGACTTCAACATGTTCGGGCAGGTGGAAATCGTGCGCGGCGCCTATAATTTCACTTTGCAGGGCCTGATTAACAAGGAGTTTCAGGTGCGGCCGGGCGGGCTGATTTCCTGGAACGGCGACCCGCTGGCCGGCGAGATGAGCGTGACGGCCGCTTACACCCAGCGCACCAGCCTGGCCCCCGTGCTGGAAAGCGCCGCCGGCGGCGGGGCCGTGGTGCCCGTCACGGCCGTGATGACCTTGACCGGGCCGCTGCTGCTGCCCGTCATCCGGCTCGGGCTGGAGTTCAACGACGCGCCGGGCACGCTGCAGGGCGACCTAGCCAACTTCACCGCCTCCTTGCGCAACGACGAGCAGGAGCTGAACCGCCAGGTGTTCAGCCTGCTGGTATTCAAGCAACTCTCGCCCCGCGGCTCGTTCGGCAACACTATCTCGTTTAAGAGCGGCGAGAACAACACGGTGTCCAACTCGCTGGGTCAGATTCTGAGTACCCAGCTGGGTTTGCTCACCTCGCAGATTGACCAGAACCTGGAAATCGACTTCAACATCAACGGCCTGAGCGCCGAGGAGCTGCAGGCCCTGCAGGTGCGCCTGAGCTACTCGTTTCTCAACGGCCGCCTGCGCGTGACCCGCGAGGGCGGCTTCACCAACAGCGCCAACTTCGGCGGCGGGCCGGCCCCGCTGCCCGGCACCGCCGGCGCCCGCCAGGCCAACCTGCTCGGCGACCTGAGCCTGGAGTACTTCCTGCGCCCCGACGGCAAGTTCCGCGCCCGGCTGCGCTACGAAACCACGCCCCGCGACCTGTACGTGGAAGGCGTGAACCAGACCCGCGCCGGCCTCTCTCTGTTGCACACCGAGCAGTTCGACACCTTCCGGGAGCTGTTCCGCCGCGAGGCGCCGCCCCAGCGTGAGCGCAACACCCAGCGCGCCCGCGAGGTGCTCACGGTGGAAGACGCCCCGAAAAGCGTGCTTTGAAGCCGTGATGAGGCAGTGAGGCGATGGCGTGATGAGCTTGTTCATCGTCTGACCTCACCTCCCCATCACCTTTCACCTCATCGCCTTGTTACCTTTGCCCTTCATGTCCGTCGTCACTCGCCCGCCCGTTCGCAAAAAGAAGCTCGGCTCCTACCCTACTATTCTGGTGGTGTTCAGCATCACGCTGGCGCTGGTGGTGGTGGGCTTGTTCGGGCTGCTGCTGGTGCACGCCCACAAGCTCTCGGACGTGGTGCGCGAAAACCTGGAGGTGCAGGTGTACCTGGAGCGCAACCTGCCCGAAACCGAGCTGCTGCGCCTGCAGCAGGACCTGAGCCAGCTGCCCGCCGTGGCCGAAAACGCCGCCGGCCAGCCCCAGATTCGGTTTGTGAGCAAGGAAGAAGGCGCCCAGCAGCTGCTGCAAAGCACCGGCGAAGACTACCGGCAGTTTCTCGGCGACAACCCCCTGCGCGACGCCTACGTGCTCAAGGTGCGCCCCGCCTACACCGACACCCTGCACCTGCACCAGCTCGAGCGCAGCCTGCAAGGCCAGCGCGGCGTGTTCGAGGTGCAGTACCCCCAAACGCTCTTCAACAGCATCAACCAGAACCTGACCCGGCTGGGGCTGGTCTTGCTGGGCTTCGCGGGCGTGCTCTTGTTCGTGGTGGTGGTGCTGATTAACAATACCATCAAGCTGGCCTTGTTCTCGCAGCGGTTTCTGATTCGGTCCATGCAACTGGTGGGCGCCACGCGCTTCTATATCCAGCGGCCGTTTCTCCGGCGGGCCACCTGGCAGGGGCTGGCCAGCGGCGTGCTGGCCGCGCTGGCCCTGCTGGCCCTGCTGCAGTACGCCTACCTGGGCATCGAGCCGCTGCGCCTGCTACGCGACGACCGCCTGCTGGCCGCCGTGCTGCTGGCCGTCATTGCCCTGGGCACCGGCATCGGCTTCGTCAGCTCCTGGCGCGCCGGGAACAAGTACCTGAGAATGTCGCTCGATGATTTGTATTAATTGAAAATTGAACGCCATGCTGAGCTTGTCGAAGCATGGCGTTCCTTCTTGCCTATATGCAACCAACAACCCCTTCCCGCTTCGCCGCTTTCGGCCCCCGCAACTACCGCCTGATGTGGCTGGGCCTGGCCGTGCTGGCCGCGGGCTTCATCACCATGACCCTGGAC
>CAXUEM010000173.1:0-3402 GCA_964249885.1 uncultured Hymenobacter sp.
CCAGCAGGGGGTAGATTCAGGGAAAAGGGCAGCCAGCAGGGGGGCGGCGCAAACGCTGGGCGGGAGCCGGTCCGCCTCCTACTTCAAAGTGCGCAAAGCCACCTTGGCTTTGGCGTCGGTGCTGTTTTTATACTCGTGCCGGGGCGACTTCAGCACCAGCTCATAATACTGCCGCGCCCGCGCCGGCTGCCCGGCCGCCTGGGCGAAGTAGCCCAGCTGCAGGGCAGCCTGCGGGGCAAAATAATAGGGCGCGTTGCCGGCCACGGCCAGCGTGCGTTCATACGCCAGCCGGGCCGAGTCGAGCCGGCCCAGGCCATGGTAAGCGCGGGCGCGGCGGTAGGGCTCCTCAATCAGGTCGCGGCGGGGCAGGTTTGGAGTCTTTTGAAAGCCATGCAAGGTGTTCAGCGCCAAACGGTAATAGCCGCCGTCGAGCTGCAGGCGGGCGCGGGTCAGCACGGGGTGCAGGGGCTGCCGGCCCTCGTAGAAGCGCTGGGCGTAAAGGTCTTCTTCCACATCGGTAGGGCCGGGCTGGGCAATCTGCTGGCGGTAGGCGGCAGTGCGGGCGGCTGGAGCGCCGCCCAGCCAGGCGGCCAGGTAGAGCTTGAAGGCGGCGTCTTTGCGGTAGTGGCGGCCGCGGTAGTCGGCCAGAAACTGCCGGTTTTCGGCCTCAGCGGCGGCGTACTGGCCCTGGTAGAGCAGCAGGTCGGCGGCCATGTGGCGCAGGTAGGGCACGGGCAGGTAGGCCGGGCCGGTGGGCCGGGCGCGGTAGAGGGCCAGGGCCGCATCGGCGCGGTGCTGGCGCTTGGCGTAGCTGATGCCCAGAAAGCTGAAGAGCAGGTTGTCGGGCTGCTCGCGGCGCAGGGTTTCGATGAGCGTGGCGGCTTCCTGGTCGCGCTTGTAGTAGGTTTCGCGGATGAGGGCCAGGAAAATGCGGCTCTCGGTCTGAAAATCGTGCGGGCGGGTGGCGGCCAGGCTCACGTTGCGCAGGCCTTCCTCCACGTTACCGTTCAGGCCAACCAGGCGCAGAAACCAGCCGTAGCCGGCCGGCAGGCAGCCAATACCAAATTGCAGTAACCCCACGGTTTTGCGCGCAGGCAGGAACTCCGGGTATTTCCTTGCCACGGCCAGCACCTGCTGGTAGGCCTGCCGGAAATTCCAGGCCCCTACCACTTCGTGGCCAAACGCGACTTGCAGCACGGCTTGGTGCAGGCGGATTTCGGCGCGGGCGTAGTCGCGCAGGGCGCCGGCTGGGGTGTGCTCCAGCGTGGCCAGCCGGGCGTCCTGCGTTTCGATGACCGTGTCGTAGCGGCCCTGGTCCTGGCTGATGATGAGCTCGGCGAAGTCGGCGCAGTCGGCCACCAGCAGGGTGCCGGGGGCCGCGGCCGGCTCGGCGCGCAGGAGCTGGCGGGCGGGCTGAATTTTAAGTTTGAGCACCTCGGCATAGGCACGGGCCGCACCGGGCGAAAGCTGCTGGGTCGGCGCGGGGGCTGTCTCCGCGTTTGGCGTTTGCGGCGCGGGAAGTTCCCGCTGAGGTACGCAGAGGAAAGCGCAGAGGTACGCGGAGGTCGTCCACTGCGTAAATCGGCGAAAACCTCGGCGAACGGAACGAAGGCGTAAGCCAACCTCAGCGAAAAATGGCATTTGGACTTCAACAAAAAAGGAACGGCCAGCCGGCCGCTCCTTTCTATCAGGTATCTCTTAACAGCCGCTTAGTTAGCGGCGGCGCGGCCCTCCACATCGGCCAAAATGCGGCCGCAGTGCTCACAGACAATGATTTTCTTGTGCGAGATGATGTCGGCCTGGCGCTGGGGCGGCACCGTGTTGAAGCAGCCGCCGCAGGCGTCGCGGCGCACCAGCACCACGGCCAGGCCGTTGCGCACGTTGCCGCGGATGCGGGTGTAGGCCGTCAGCAGGCGCTGCTCGATGGGCGGGGTAGCCTGCTCGCGCTCGGTCATGAGCTGCTTTTCTTCTTGCTCATTTTCGCCCACGATGGTGTCGAGTTCGCCTTTCTTGTTGTCGAGGTCCTTGCGGCGCTCTTCCAGCTTCTGGCGGGTGCCGCCGATTTCGACGTTCTTCACGTCAATCTGGTAGGCGGCTTCCTTGATTTTTTTGTCGGCAATCTGAATTTCCAGGCGCTGCAGTTCCACTTCCTTGGCGATGGCCTCGTACTCGCGGTTGTTGCGCACGTTCTGCTGCTGCTCCTCGTACTTTTTGATGAGGTTTTCGGCGTCCTTGCTAGCCTGCTTGCGCTGCTTAATCAGGTCGTTGAGGCCGGCCACTTCCTCGTCGAATTTCTTCATGCGCACCTCGTAGCCAGCAATTTCGTCTTCCAGGTCGCGCACTTCCTCGGGCAGGTCGCCGCGCACCCGGCGGATTTCATCGAGCTGCGAATCCAGGCGCTGCAACGTCAGCAACGCCTCCAGCTTGGTGGCAACGGGCACATCGGCGGGCGAGATGGCAGGGGAATTAGAGGTCATATCGGACGGGGTTGGTAGGGGTCTGCGCGAGTAAGACCGCAAAAGTACGCCCAAACCGGGCCATTAGCAAATCCCGGAACACCTCGCCCGTGAACTGCTCGCTCTCGAAATGCCCCACGTCGCAGAGCATAAACCGCCCCTCGGGGCCGAAAAACTCGTGGTATTTCAAGTCAGCCGTCACAAACGCATCGGCGCCGGCCGCGCCGGCCTTGCCCAGCAGAAACGAGCCCGCCCCGCCGCAGAGGGCCACGGTTTTGATGTCTTTCTCGAACGCCGAAAACCGCACCACCGGCGCCTGCAGGGTCGTTTTCAGCAGCGCCCGGAACGCGGCCGGCGTGAGCGGCGCGGGCAGCTCGCCCACCATGCCGGCGCCCACGTCCTGGTGCTGGTTTTCCAGTTTTATGAGCTCATAGGCTACTTCCTCGTAGGGGTGCGTCTCGCGCAGGGCGGCCAGCACCGCGGCCTGCCGGTGCAATGGCAGCAGCACTTCCAGGCGTCGCTCGGGCACAGTTTCGGGCACGCCGGGCCGGCCGAGGTGGGGCTGGGTGCCCGCGCCGGGCGTGAACGTGCCCTGTCCGTCGAGCTGAAAGCTGCACTCGGCGTAGTCGCCCACCTGGCCCGCGCCGGCCGCGTACAGCGCCCGCAACACCCGGCCGGCTACCTCGGCTTGCTGGTCTTCGGGCCGGTTGGGCACGTAGGTGAGGAGGCGGGCCAGGCGGCCGGGCTGCGGGTCCAGGATGCGGGTATTAATTAATCCCAGCTTGCGGGCCAGCCGGTCGTTGACGCCGTGGCGCACGTGGTCGAGGTTGGTGTGGGCGGCGTAGATGGCCACGTCGCGGCGCAGGGCCAGCATGATGGTTTGCTCGGGCAGGTTGGCGCCGGTGAGCCGCTTCAGAGGCTTGAAAATGACGGGGTGGTGGCACAC
>CAXUEM010000173.1:3412-6649 GCA_964249885.1 uncultured Hymenobacter sp.
CCGCGCTACGGCTTCTTCGATGATGGCCGGGGTACAGTCCAGCGAGATGAGCACGCCGGTTATCAGCGCATCGGGCGCGCCGCACTGCAGGCCGGCGTTATCGTAGCTTTCCTGGTAGGGCAGGGGCGCGGCCGTTTCCAGAGTGCGGGCCAGGTCGAGAACGGTAGGCATGATTTCAATTAGGAGTTAAGAATGAGCATTTAAGAATTGAAGTCGGCCCGGCGAGTTGCGGGGCTCCTATCGACTGAACGATACCCCCTGCTGGCTATTCACAAGCTGTCCGAACGGTAGTGGTGCCACACCCGGCCCCCAATCAGCACCCCCTGCCGGCCTCTCTTACAGGCCCGCCGCTTCACCTAGCACTTCCACGTAGCGGGTTACATTCGCCGCCAAGTCCTTGCGCTTATACTGCATCAAAAACCGCGGATGGTCGAGCACCACGACGCGACCAAACAGCTGCAATTCGTCATTCAGCTTGTTTAAAAACCGGCCGTTGCGCTTGCCCAAGCAAACCACGGTATCGGCCCGGATGCCCAGCTCCCCCACCTGCCGGCGCAGCGAAAGCTGCATAGCGGGCCACAGGGCTTTGGTAAGCGCCGGCGCGTCGTAGTAGTTGTAGTTCAGCCCTTCGCGCAGCAGCGTGAGCGGATACACCGAGCCCAGGTAGAAGTGCTGGTAGAAGGCCGCCGGCCCGCCCAGCTCGCCAATCACCTGATACACGAAGCCGCTCGACAGCTCCGGCGCCTGCCGCGGCAGCGTGTGGCCGATGCCGCAAAATGCGGTCAGCGCGCCGGGGTCGGTGAAGGCAATGCCGGTGCGCCCGCCGCCGAGGCGGCCGGGGTTGATGCCCAGCAGGGCCACGCGGGGCTGGTTGTCGGCGTAAAACTTCCGGGCAAACTCGGCCAGCAGGGGGTAGGCAGCCGCGTCGCGGTAGGGGCTTTCGGCCTGCACGCCGCCGGGCAGCGCGGTGGGCAGCGGAAACTCGGTCAGGAAGCGCAGCAGGCGGTCGGCAAAGGTCATTCGCAGGAAGCAGGGAATGGTGCAGAGAGCAAAGAACGTTATGCCGAGCGCAGCGGAGTCGAAGCATTTCGCGCTGAGCCGTGATTTACGGTAAACAAGGGCTGAATTACCGCTGCCCGCCCGCTGCTGCACTTCGCTCGGCATGACGTTCTTTGTCCGCTCTTACCCTGCACCATTCCCTGCTTTCCGCTAAATGACCTGGCTTCTGCTGCCGTTTTCCTGGCTTTACGCGGCCGCTATGGCGCTGCGCAACTGGCTGTACGAGAGCGGCTTTTACAAGTCGGAAGTCGGGTTCGTGCCGCTTATCAATGTGGGCAACCTGCGCGTGGGCGGCACCGGCAAGACGCCCCACGTCATGTGGCTGGTCGAGGAGCTGCTGCGCCAGGGCCAGCGCCCGGCCATCCTGAGCCGGGGCTACGGCCGCCGCAGCCGGGGCCCGCGCCTGGCCGGCCCCGCCGATTCGGCCGCCACGGTGGGCGACGAGCCCTGGCAGTACTACGAGCAGTTCGGCGCCCGGCATGTGCCCGTGGCCGTGGCCGAAAGCCGCCGCCGCGGCCTGCGCCTGCTGCGCGTGCAGCACCCCGATACCACGGTCATCGTCCTCGATGATGCCTACCAGCACCGCGCCGTGCGCCCGGCCCTCAACCTGCTGCTCACCGAGCTGGCCCGGCCGTTTTACCTGGATTACGTGCTGCCCGCCGGCCGCCTGCGCGAAAGCCGGGCCGGCGCCCGCCGCGCCGACGTGGTCATCATCACCAAGTGCCCGCCCGACCTGCCGGCGGTGGCCCAGGCAGCCATTCGGGCGCACGTGCGGCGCTTCACCCGCTCGGTGGAGGTGCCGGTTTTGTTTTCGAGCTACGACTACGCCCCGCCCGTGCCGCTCACGCCGGCCGCCCAGGCGGCGGCGCTGGCTGCTGATGCCCGCCAGCAGGGGGGTAGTGCGCTGCTGCTCAGCGGCATTGCGCAGCCCGGCCAGCTGCGCAAGCACCTGGAAAAGCAGCGCTACACGCTGGCCTATCAGGCGCGTTTTCCCGACCACCACGCCTTCACCGCCGCCGACCTAGCCGGGCTGCGGCCCTACTGGCAGCCGGGCTGGCCTATTTTTACCACCGAAAAGGACGCTGCCCGCCTGCGGGCGCCCGAGTTAAGCGCCGCCCTGGCCGGCTTGCCGGTTTATACCATTCCGGTGCGGGTGGCGTTTCTGAGTCAGGGCGCGGCGACGCTTCGGCGCCGGCTGCCCGCCCTGATTCCTGCCCATCCCGCCGCTATTCCCCGCTGATTGAACCCGCTCCTGTTCGCTTCTAGCCGCCTGTGCCCCCTGCTGGCCGCGGCCAACCGGTGCCGCCGTGCCGGCCGGCAACCCCGGCTAGGCTGGCTGCTCCCCGTGCTGCTGATGGCTTGGCTGGGGCCGGCCGGCCTGCGGGCACAAATCGTCGATGACTCGACCAAGCAGCTGTACGGCCCCAAAACCACGCGCGTCATTTACGAGGCCGAGCTGCTGCGCGACTCGGCCCGCGGCGCTATTCTCGACACCAGCCGCACGCGCTGGCCGCAGGCGCGGTTCTGGCAGCACGACACGACGTTTCAGCAGGATTTGGGCAACGTCGGCACAGCCTCGCGCCCGCTGCTCTACCAGCCCAACCTGGCCCTGGGCGCCCGCTTCGGCCGCCACGCCTTTGACCGCTACGCGCGCGACCCCCGGCAGGTGCCCTACTACGATTCCCGCTCGCCGTACTCGTTTTTTCGCTTCGTGCAAAGCAGCGTGGGCGAGCAGGTGTTTGAAATCAGCTACAGCCGCAGCCTGGGCAAGAATTTCAGCATCGGAGCAGCATATGAGCGGTTTGCGGGCAATAAAATACTGGGCACTACCAGCGACGAGGGCCTGACGGAAAGCAACAACGTGGTGGTGTTCAGCCGCTTTCAGACCGAGGATGAGCGGTACCGGCTGCTGGTCAACTTCACGTTTTTCCGGCACCGGGCCGTGGAGCAAGGCGGCATCCGGCCCATTGCCGGCGTCGAGGACCCCAGCCGGCCCGGCGACCTGTTCAATTATTCCGACCAAGAGGTGTACCTGCTCACGGCCGCCAACCAGGACCACCGCGACCAGCTGCACCTGGCCCAGACCTACCGCCTGCTGGGCCGGGGCCTGACGGCGTTTCACGTCTTTGACATCGGCCGGCAGTACAATAACTACCTCGATACCAACATTCAGGACGC
>CAXUEM010000174.1:0-6588 GCA_964249885.1 uncultured Hymenobacter sp.
TGGGGGATTAGCTCAGCTGGCTAGAGCGCTTGCATGGCATGCAAGAGGTCATCGGTTCGACTCCGATATTCTCCACAAGTGATAGAAGGCAGAACGCCTGGTCAAGCAATTGGCCGGGCGTTTTTGCTTTGCAAGCTCCCACCGTGAGCATAACTAAAACTTAGCTCCTAGTTCGATTACCCTAAATGTTCCCGGCATTAAACGAAATATATATTTATAAATAAATTATTATATTTTATTTATAAATCAAAGTGTTATCAGCATAAATAGTTCACATTACGAATTCGCATAATCGGAACAAAGCAAAGAAGCATAGCCAGAATGTAATGAATAGCTCATCAAAAAAAGACTGATTTTTTTTGAACTTCGTTGCAGCTGAGCTAATTTTAACCAAAATTCCTATTTCACCACTTTTCAACTAGCATGAAAAAATTCATACTTATGAGTCTTTGGCTCATATTGGGTCTGCTGCATACGGTAGCAGCTCAGGACCGGACAATCTCAGGCCGAGTGACAGACCGGATTTCTGGCGAAGGTCTCCCGGGTGTGACTGTACTAGTAAAAGGTACTTCTAATGGAGCTTCAACGAACGCTGATGGCTCTTTCACACTTACAATACCTGCGACAGGAGGCACATTGGTCTTCAGTTCAGTAGGATATATAAGCCAAGAGGCAGCCATTGGTAGCGAGTCTAACTTCAGTGTAGGATTAGCTCAGGATGTGAAGCAATTGAGCGAAGTCGTTGTAACCGGCTATGGCGGTTCACAGGATGTTAAGGACATTACTGGTTCAGTGGCCACAGTAAAAGCTGAAAAGTTTTTGAACCAACCTGTTCAAAGTTTTGACCAAGCTTTGGCTGGTAGGGCTGCAGGTGTTCAGGTAACGAACACAGGAGGTACGTTGGGTGATGCCGTATCAGTACGCATTCGTGGGGCCAACTCAATTAGCGGTAGCTCGCAGCCGCTGTATGTTATCGATGGGGTTCCCGTTAATACGCGTGAGAATGCTAACGTCTTCAATGGAGGCAATGGAACGCGCTACAATCCGCTGGCGGATATTAACCCAAATGATATCGAATCCGTCGATGTACTGAAGGATGCGTCAGCTTCCGCCATCTATGGTTCGCGCGCCGCTAACGGTGTAGTTATCATTACCACTAAGCGCGGGCGGGCAGGGCAAAATCGTATTTCCTTCAACAGCTTTGTAGGCTGGAATCAACCCACACGTCTTCCTAAGCTGCTCAATGGCGATGATTTTATTACAATCCAGAATGAGAAGGCGGCTAATCGCTTTGGGACTGGTACTCCTAATGCAACTATTGCCCGCAACGTTGACGTCAACGGTGATGGAATTCCTGACCGCACGGATTGGTTAAAAGAGATTTTTCAGACAGGCTTTTCACAGAATTACCAAGTAGCCTTACAAGGCGGCAACGATAAGGCCAGCTATTATGGCTCGGGCGATTATACCGACCAGAACGGAACGCTCTACACAAACCGTCTGCGGCGGGGGTCAGTACGATTGAATTTAGATATCACACCTAAGAAGTGGCTTAAAGCTGGTGTGAGCGCCAATTACGCGCAGACACAAAACAATGGGGTGTTAACAGATGGCTTTTTGGCTGGAGCCACTGTTTCTGGTTTTAATGCTTCCCCTAACGTGCCGGTGTACGGTACCGATGGATTTTATTACTTGAACGCTGCCGGCAACTTGGGCCAAGGCGCCAACACAACAACAGCTTCGTTCATTGCCAACAATGTAAGCCACCCTGTGGCTGTGCTTGAACTAAATCGCAACGCTAATACCTCACGTCGCTTGCTAGCCAACGGCTACTTTGAAGTACAGCCTGTTACGGGCCTGCGTTTGACTAGCCGGTACGGAGTTGACTACCTTGATAACTTTGAAGACCAGTATAGCGACATCCGCATTTCGGGTCTGGGACGCTCATTCTCGGGTTTGGTGCAAAACAACCGCCTTGACCGCACTCAAATTAACTGGCAGAACTACGCTAACTACGACAAGGTATTCGCAGAAAAACATACTGTCAGTGCCACAGTAGGCCTCGAATATCAGGACACGCAGGAGCAGCAGGTATATGCAGGGGCCAGCAATCTTGCTGATCCGAAGTTTAACTCTATTCTCGATGGTTTAGCCTCAGGAACCCCGTTCAGTGGCGGCACTAAGTTTGGCAACGGCTTCCGCTCGTTCTTCGGCCGAGTAAGCTATAGCTATGCGGACCGCTACTATCTACAATTGTCGCAACGAGCCGACGAAGATTCACGATTCGGCGCCAATAACCGCCGTGGTTACTTCCCAGCCATCTCTGCTGGTTGGCGCGTGACGGGTGAAAGCTTCATGAAGAACTTTGATGCCCTGTCTAACCTGAAGCTACGTGCCAGCTACGGTTTAGTCGGCAACTCTAATGGCATCGGTTCCTATGCCTCCCGCACCCTGGGCGGCGCCGGACAATATGCTGACTTGAATGGTTTGTCTATCGTACAAATCGGCAACCCGGATTTGAAGTGGGAGACGTCCAAAAAGTTGGATATTGGTTTTGACGCTGGTTTTATCAACGACCGAATTGGACTGACCTTTGACTTTTTCAATAACGATATTAGTGGCTTGCTCCTGAACGCTCCACTTCCTTTCCAGCTTGGGATTCCCGGCGGCTCTATTTCTCGGAACGTCGGGTCAATGTATAACCGCGGCGTAGAGTTGACTGTTACTACAACCAACATTCAGACAGAAAGCGGCTTTCGTTGGGTATCGTCTTTCAACAGCTCTATCATAAAAAACCGGGTTACCGGTTTAAATGACCCAGCCGATATTCAAAGCGGTGTTCAACGGGCCAGCATTGGTCGTTCTTTGGGCGTGTACCAGCTCATCCGCTGGGCTGGGGTAAATCCAGCAAATGGCAACGCACAGTTCTTTGACAAGGATGGCAACATCAAGCAGTATGACCCAACCACCGGTCGCTACCTAACCGCTAACGGTGACGCAACTACCCCTATTACACAAAGCGATGCAGTCTATACAAAGGATGGTGGCTATCCTACCTACTTTGGTGGTTTTGACAACACGTTCAGCTTCAAAGGAATTGAACTTGGCGTATTCTTGCAGTACAGCGGTGGCAATAAGATTTTCAACGCCACTCGGCAAGGACTGCTGACAAATCTGTACAACAACAACCTAGAGGAAATCAAAGACCGTTGGACCACTCCTGGCCAGGAGACCGATATTCCTCGCTTGTATCTAGCTGACAATCAACCTCAGCAGAATTCCACTCGCTGGTTGGAAGACGGCCGCTTCCTGCGCTTGCGTCAAGTCAATTTGGGCTACAACCTACCAAAAGGTATAACTGATCGCGTGGGTGTAGGAAGTCTACGCATCTACGGGCAGGTACAAAATGCCTTTGTTTGGACGAAATACAAAGGCACAGACCCTGAAGTGAATTCGAACCGAAATACCACTAATATTGGTTTTGGTATTGATAACCGGTCAGTTCCTCAAACTCGGAGTTTCACCCTTGGTTTAAACGTCAGCATTTAATTTGTTTTTATATGGTATCTTTCTCATCACGCACAATTGTTAAGGCGTTGCTCTCGGCTGCATTGCTTGCTAGTGCTCCCGCTTGTGAGGTTCTCGAACAAGAAGCTCCTGCTAATTTTGAGGTCGACGAAGCCTTTGCCACCGCCGACCGCATCAATAAGTCTATTCTGGGCGTCTACAATGACTTGCAGAACGCTGAGTTTTTAGGAGGTCGGGCTCTTATCTACTCTGATATTCGGAGCGGTGATACTGACATCCCAACATTCTTTGGTGATGTTCCCCGTTTTCAGATGCTCTCCACAAATGGCAGCGCATCCAATGCTTGGTTTGGTGGTTATCGGACTATCTTCGGAGCCAACTCATTTCTACAGAATATTGCGAATAATTCAGGGAAGGTTTCGCCTGAGTTGGAGAAGCAGTATATCGCTGAGTGTAAGTTCATTCGCGCCCTCACGATGTGGCATTTGGTGAATCTATTTGCTCAACCATACAGCTTTACGCCCGATGCATCTCATCCAGGCATTGTGCTGCAATTGACTGCCCCAAAAACAGCAGCTGATGCTTTCGATGTTTCGCAGCGTTTACCACGAGCTTCTGTACGCGAAGTATACGCTCAAATGGAGAAAGACCTATTAGAAGCAATTCCTGATCTGCCAGTCATCTCGGCCACTACTGTTCGCAGTATTAATAATGTGGGAAGGGCAACCCGTGGAGCCGGTCAAGCTCTGCTTGCCCGCGTACACCTCTATAAAGGGGACTACGCTAAGGCAGCTGATTTCTCGGGCCAAGTCATTACTTCTGGTGTTTATAGCCTGAATGCTAGCCCGCGGGATGCTTTTTACAACTACACTACGAACGAATCCATCTTCTCAGTAGCATTCAATGCGAACGATAACCCCAATACGAATAATGCAATTGGCCAGCATTACGGTCCTGACCGACGCGCAGACATCACAGTAGCACCTTATGCTGCATCCACCGCTTTATTAGCTACTGACAAGCGTCGCACTACGCTGTTTACTGTGCGCGGCGCAAATACGTTCACAGCTAAATTTTACTCTGTTGACAACTGGGTGCCGATTATTCGTTACCCCGAAGTTCTGCTGACTCGAGCTGAAGCTTTGGCTCAAACTAGCGCTACCCCCAGCGCTGAAGCCATCACTTTACTCAACCAAGTGCGTAGCCGCTCAACCACTGCCATAGCTGCGACGGCGTTGACCACTAAAGAGAGTTTGATTAATGCTATCCTCGAAGAGCGGCGGCTAGAACTGGCTTTTGAAGGTTTCCGCTTATACGATTTATTGCGATACAAGCGCGACATTCCGGCGCACGGAACCGTACCGCGTATTCCCTTCAATGATCCTCGCGTAATTTTTCCGATTCCAGACCGCGATGTTCGCCTAAATCCGCTTCTCGTACAGAACCCTGGCTATTAAACTTATTTTCTGCTAACTAAAAAAGCCCCGGCCGATTGGCTGGGGCTTTTTTGTTGAGTCACCTCCTGCTGGCTACACGAACAAGCCCTCCACCGACAGGTACCGTTCGCCGGTGTCGTAGCAGAAGGTGAGCACCCGGCCGCCTGGGGGCACGTCGGGCAGCTTTTTGGCGACGGCGGCGAGGGAGGCGCCCGAGGAGACGCCCATCAGGATACCTTCCTCGCGGGCGGCGCGGCGGGCGTAATCGTAGGCCTCGTCGCGGCCGACCTGGATGATGCCGTCGAGCACATCGCGGTGCAGGTTGTCGGGCACGAAGCCAGCGCCGATGCCCTGCAGGGGGTGCGGGCCCGGGGCGCCACCGCTGATGACGGGCGACAGTTCCGGCTCCACGGCGAAGGTTTTCATGTTGGGGAAGTGGGGCTTGAGTTGCTCCGTTACGGCCGTGATGTGACCGCCGGTGCCCACGCCGGTGATGTGGAAGTCGAAGCCCTGGGGCGCGTCGCGGAGGATTTCCTGGGCCGTGGTTTCGGCGTGAATGCGGATGTTGGCGGGGTTGCTGAACTGCATGGGCATCCAGGCGCCGGGCGTGCTGGCCACGAGTTCCTGAGCTTTCTCGATGGCGCCTTTCATGCCTTTTTCGCGGGGCGTCAGTTCGAGGTGGGCGCCATAGGCGGCCATGAGGCGGCGGCGCTCGATGCTCATGCTCTCGGGCATGACGAGCGTAATCTGGTAGCCTTTCACAGCCGCCACCATAGCCAGGCCCACGCCGGTGTTGCCGGAAGTGGGCTCTACAATCATAGAGTCCTTAGTCAGCAGGCCGTCTTGCTCGGCTTGCTCTATCATGGCCAGCGCGATGCGGTCTTTGATGGAGCCGCCCGGGTTCTGGCGCTCGAGCTTCACCCAGACTTCGACATCGGGGCGGAGGTCGGCGAAGAGGCGGTTGAGACGCAGCAGCGGCGTGTTGCCGATGACGTCGAGAATGGAATTGGCGAGCATAATTTTTTCGGGTGAAGTGGAAGTGAAGAAAGCCAGCAGGGGGTGGCAGGCCAAGCCGGGCCGTCGGCCGGTGCCAGCAGGGGGTAAAGTCAACTACATGAAAAAGGCTAGATGGAGAAGGTCCACTCGGCCTCGTCGGCGCTGCGCGTGACGTGAATCTGGGCTTTGTGGTAGACGCGCGAATGCGAGGGCACGCTCTCGGTTAGCCAGACGTTGCCGCCGATGATGCTGCGGGTACCGACTACCGTGCTGCCGCCCAGGATGGTGGCGCCGGCGTAAATAACGACGTAATCCTCGATAGTGGGGTGGCGCTTAAGCCCTTGCAAGTGTTTGGCCACGCTGAGCGCACCGAGCGTAACGCCCTGAAACACCTGTACATGGGCCCCAATCTCGGCCGTTTCGCCGATAACCAGGCCCGTGCCGTGGTCGATGCAAAAAGCAGCGCCGATTTTGGCGCCCGGATGAATATCGATGCCGGTGCGCTGGTGGGCATATTCGCTGAGCAGGCGCGGCAGGCGCGACACCCCGCGGCGGTGCAGGGCATGGGCCAGCCGGTGCAGGGCCGTAGCGTAGAAGCCTGGGTAGGTGCACACGACTTCGGCCAGAC
>CAXUEM010000175.1:0-6586 GCA_964249885.1 uncultured Hymenobacter sp.
GGTTTTGGGGGGCGGCGGGCGGGGCGCCGGGTGTATCTTCGCTACATGGAAACGACGGCCTCCGCGACGCACCCGCGCATCACCCTTGACCCCAACATCTGCCACGGGCAGCCCATAGTGCGCGGCCTGCGCTACCCGGTGCAAAACGTGCTGGAGTACCTGGCCTCCGGCATGAGCGAGGCCGAGATTCTGGCCGACTATGAGGATTTGGAAGCGGAAGACTTGCGCGCCTGTCAGGCCTACGCGGCCGATATTCTGCAAGTGCGGTCCATCTACCGGTTGGCTTCGTGAGTCTGACCGGGCCGTTGCGGGTGCTGGTTGATGCGCAGCTGCAAAGCAGTTGGCGCGCTTTCTGGCGTTTCACGCGGGCTACGACAGCCTGCACACGCTCGATTTGCCCGCTGCCAATCGTACGCAAGACGGCAGTATCAACCAGTTGTCGATGGCGGAAAGGCGCGTCGTCATCACTAAGGATGCTGACTTTGTGAACACCTTCCTACTGTACGGGCAGCCTTACAAGCTGCTGCTTGTGTCAACCGGAAATATTAGCACTGCCGACTTACTGGAGCTGTTTCAGCAGTTTCTGCCGCAGCTCACGAAGCTGCTGGCGCATCATTCCTACCTGGAATTGTCTCGAAATCTACTAATTACGCATCGGTGACAAGCCACCTCAGCCGCTGCCGCCCCGGTAGCGGCTGGTTTGGTTATAAGGTGTTATGAGGTCTTGGTGGTGCGAAGTCGCTGAAAAGCCGGCGCTGTGGTGCCGGGCAGAGTTGGCACAATATTTCGTTTTGCTGAGGGGAACCTTTTTTCAATTTTATGAAATCAGCTGCTACGCTCGTCTTATTGCTGGGTACTACGCTGCTGCTCGCTACGGGCTGCGACAAGGAGGACAAGGAAGACTTGCCCGAGCCGCTGCCAGCGTCCTCGGTTAGCTATAGTCGGTCCATCGTGTACCAGGACAATGGCCAGCACCGGGACACCACGTTTCAGGCGTCGCAGCTGAAGGTCTATGCCAACCAGAGCAGTCAGAGCCTGGCCATAGGGGTGCACCCCGGCACCGAGACGGAGGGCATAGGCTTCACCCTCGACCGCAGCAAGCTGCCCGCCGCCCTCACCGGCACTTACACGCTTAAAACCCTCCGGGACCGCACCCGCGATGCGGATGTGACTTATTATTACGACCAGCCCGAGCGCATGGGCGGCGGCACCATTCTGTATTTCAGCAACGGGCAGCACATCACTGGCAACCTCATCATCACGAGCTACGATGCGAAGCGGCAGCTGCTGAGCGGCAGCTACACCGCCACCCTGGATGGCTCCAACGACCCCACGGTGGAGTACCGCACCTTCCCGAAACGGAAGTGCAACATCACCATCACCGGCGCCTTTGCCAACGTGCTGTTGAAAACCGTTGACTAGCGCATCCTGCTACCTCGGCCAGCCGCCTTGGCCCCGGTAGTGGCTGTTTGGGCCTCGGGAGCGGTTTCGGCCGTTATAAACGCTGGTCCCGCAGCGCAGCAGCCCGCGATTAACATTTAGCGGCAGGGCAGCGTACACGCGCTACCCTTACTCACTGCGCACCCGCGCGACCCCGCCATGAAGAAGCACCTGACCTACCTCCTCGCTGCCGGCTTGCTCATGGGTGGCTGCAGCCAGGAAGAGCAGACCCAACGCGAAGCTGACAACGCCCGCCTCGAAGCCCAAAAAGCCCAGGCCGAAGCCGATGCCGAGCGCGCCCGCGCCGACGCCAAACAGCTGCGGGCCGACGCCGAAGCCAAAGCCCGCGACCTCGAAAAGCAGGCCGATGCCGTGGAAGACGGCGCCGGCAAACGCTCGACGGTGATAACGGAAGAAACCAAAACCACCCGTTACGAAACGGCGCCCGCGCGCCGGCCCTAAGCAGGCCCTAACCCCCTGCTGGCTGCTCTTGAATAGTTGCCAGCAGGGGGTAGTACCTGTGTGTTCGTATCAGCCGCTGCCGTTTGGGTGGCGGCTGTTTTGCTTTAAGGGCGGGCAGCACCTGGCAGCGGATTCCAACATCCTGCCCTAGCTTCCGGCCGGCATAGCGAGCGGACCACTCGTTGTATGACCTGTCTTAAGCTGTCAACTTCCATGAAGCCTTTTCCAATTCTCGCGCTTGGCGCGGTAGCTGCGGCAGTCCTGCTGACTGGGGGTGCCCAACCAGCCCCTAAGCCCGTGACTTATGACGTAGTCATCAACCACGTGAGCGTGGTGGACGTGGTGAGCGGGCAGGTGCGGCCCGACCAGGTGGTGGCCCTGCGCCAAGGACGCATCGTGCAGGTGAAAGCAGCCGGGGATGCGCGCTACCAGGCCCGGCAAACAATAGATGGGCGCGGGCGCTACCTGCTGCCCGGCCTCTGGGACATGCACGTGCACTTTCGGGGTGGCGACAGCCTGAGTGCGGCCAACCAGAAAAGCCTGCCGCTATACCTGGCCCACGGCGTAACCACGGTGCGCGACGCCGGCGGCGACCTGACCACCAGCATTCTGGCGTGGCGCCGGGCCATGACGGCCGGCACCCTGCTGGGACCACGCATCTTCACTTCGGGGCCTAAGATTGACGGGCCGCAGGCCTACTGGCCCGGCTCGCTGGAAGTGGAAACGCCCGCGCAGGTGAGCCGGGCCCTGGACTCGCTGCAGCGCCTGCGCGTGGACTACGTGAAGCTGTACGACAGCAAGATTTCGGGCGCGGCCTACCTGAACACCATCGCGCAGGCCGAAAAGCGCGGGCTGAAAACCACCGGCCACATGCCCATTTCCGTGACCTTGGGCGAGGCCGTGCGGCAGGGGCTCGATGCCACCGAGCATCTGTACTACGTGCTCAAGGCCTGCTCCGGCAAGGAGGACAGCCTGACCACGCTGGTGCGCAACAGCCTGCCGATTGCCAAGCCGCTGGGCTTGTTCGCCATTATGCCGGCCGTGTACGACACCTACAGCCCGGCCGCGGCAACGCGCATCTTCGGGCTCATGGCCAGCCGGGGCACGGCAGTGGTGCCCACGCTCTTCATCGGCCAGACGCTGAACGGCCTGCCCACCAACGACCACGCCCAGGACACGCTGCGCGCCTACATCGACCCGAAGATTCAGGCCACCTACGCTCGGCGACTGGCCAGCGCCCGCGGGCAGTCGGCGGCAGCCCAGGCTTTCAGCCGCAAGCTGGAAGCGCGGTTTCGCAGCCTGGTGCCGCAGCTGCAGGCGGCCGGCGTCACCATCCTGGCCGGCTCCGACAGCGGGCCGTTCAACTCGTTCGTGTATCCGGGCGCCTCGCTGCAGGAGGAAGTGGTGCAGCTGGTGCAGGCCGGCCTCACGCCCGCCCAGGCCCTGCGCGCGGCCACCATCAACGGCGCCCGATTCATGGGTGTGGAATCCCGCAGCGGCAGCATTGCGACGGGCAAGGACGCGGACTTGCTCCTGCTCACGGCCAACCCGCTGCAGGACATTGCCAACATCCGGAAAATAGCCGCTGTGGTGTCGCGGGGCAGGGTGTACTCGGCCCCGCAGCTGGCCGCTCTGGTGCAGGCCGTGAAAAACAAGCCGACGCCAAACAAACAGTAAGCTTGGGAGCGGCCGCTGGCGTGCGCTATTCCGGCGGCCCGGCCGTATAATTTGCCCATGATTCCGCTTATCACCCACACGCCCCGCCTGCTGCTGCTGGCCGCCAGCCGGGCCCTGCTCACGGCCGAGCTGCACAAGCCGCACTATTTCCCGACCCTGCTGGGCGCCGCCCTGCCCGCCGAGTGGCCCGCCGCCGACTTCGACCGCGCCGCGCACGAACGCAACCTGGCCCAGCTTACGGCCGGGGGGCGCACGGCCGCCGGCTGGTACAACTGGTATGCCCTGCGCAAAGCCGAGGGCGAAACCAACCGCACGCTGGTCGGCGCCGGTGGTTTTCTGGGCCCACCCGATGCGACCGGCACGGCCGAAATTGGTTTTTCGCTGGCGCCGGAGTGGCGCGGGCAGGGCCTGGGCACCGAGCTGGTGGCCGGGCTGGTGCAGCAAGCCGCTGCCACCGGCATGGTGCGCCGGCTCGTCGCCCACACCGAAGAGGCGAATCCGGCCGCCCGGCAGGTGCTGCAGCGTAATGCCTTTGAGCTGGCCGGCACCGCGGCAGGCGGGCAGCTGCGCTTCGAGCGGGCCGTGGTGCCGGCCAACGGGGAGCCGCAGTAGCGCGGCCATCATCAGCACGGCAGACTCAAAGCCTGCTTTTGCCGGCAGAACCTACCTTGCGTCGCCGCGCCTGGCGGCAGGTAGTAATTCGCTTTAGCATGAGTAATTCCACTGTGCCCCACCACGAAGTGCCCCGGCTGGAAACCGCCCGCCTGCGGCTGCGCGGCCACCGGCTGGCCGACTACGCCGCCTTCGTGGCGATGTGGCAGGAGCCCGCCTTCTACCATTTTCTCAGCCCCGGCCCGCTGCCGGCCGAAGACGTGTGGAACAAGCTGCTGCGCAACATCGGGCACTGGACCCTGCTGGGCTACGGCTTTTGGGCGGTAGAGGAAAAAGCCACGGGCCGCTTTATCGGCAACGTGGGCTTTGGCGATTTTCAGCGCGCGCTCGTGCCGGCCATCGGCTCGGTGCCGGAAATGGGCTGGGTGCTGGCGCCCGATACCCACGGCCGGGGCTACGCCAGCGAGGCGGTGGCCGCTGCCCTGGCCTGGGCCGAAATGCACTTTGGGCCGGGGCGCGTGGTCTGCCTTATTCACCCCGAAAACACCGCTTCGCTGCGGGTAGCTGCCAAATTTGGCTTTCGGGAATACGCCCGGACTTCCTACAAAAACCAGCCCGGCGTGCTGCTGGAAAGAGAACCGCCAAAGCCGGCCTAACTGATTTCGTCCCTAACGCATCACCGCCCTGCCTCCGGCGAAGGAAACAGGGCGGTGATGCGTTAGGGGTGAAACTAGTTAGGCTTGAGCAAAAGCTCAGCGACGTTCCTTTATTGCATATCGGCCGTGCCGAAGCGTACGATTTGGCCGGCGCGCTTGCCGTTTTTCTTGATGCGGGTGCCTTCGGCCAACTCCAGGCCCACTACCGGAGCTGTGCAGTCGCTCAGGCTGACTTCACGGGTGACGTAGCCGGCGGCTTCGATTTCCAGCACCTGGCCCTGGTACACCGGCACTTCGACCAGATACTTGCCCTCAGAATTCGTGATGTACAGGTGCGAGGTGCCTTTGAGCGTCACGGTGGCGCCTACCAGCGGCTTGCCGTCGCTGTTCAGCACGGCTCCGTCCAGCTTGGTGCAGGCCAGCCGGGGGGCAGCCACGGCGGCCGCCGGGGCGTCGGTGGCCGCGGCCAGGGCCAGGCGGGTAGAGGCCGGGCGCGCCGGAGTGGTTTGGGCAATCGAAGAAGTCGAAACCGTCAGCAGACCCGCGAACAAAATGCAGAAATGGAAAAGTGTTTTCATAAGGATGGTTTATTAGAAAAAGGGCTAGGGGTCAGTGGCTGCCCGGTCGCCGCCTACGGGCGGCGGAACAGGGGTAATACCGCTCGCATGCTGGCTAAGGACAATTAAATCCTTATTTAGTTAAGAGAAGTACTGGATTATTTACTGACCAAAATTACGTGAGCGGCCCAGGCAAGGATACCGCTATTCTTTAAACAGCCCGTTTTGCCCCCTGAATACCCCGGCTCGCGCGACCACACGGCTGGTTTTGTCGGTGGGGATTATGGCCACCGCCGAGCTTACGCCCGCAGCCCCGGACCACGGCGACCAGCAGGGGGCTGGTGGCCGTAGCCCGGGGCTGCGGGAAGTGAAAAGCAAAAAATTGGAGTTTAGAAGGCCGACGAGCCGGGCACGGCCGCCTGCGCAGCGGCTGCCGAAACCGAAAAGCCGGCCAGCTGCTCGGCGGTCAGGTTGCCGTTTAGCCACTCGGCTTCGATGTTGGCGCCCAGCTTTTTATAAAACGTGATGGCGGGTTCGTTCCAGTCCAGCACCTGCCACTTCAGGCGCTGGGCGCCGGTGGCGCGGGCCTCGGCCACCACGGCCTCGAACAGCAGCCGGCCAAAGCCGCCGCGGCGGGCAGCCTCGGTCACGACGAGGTCTTCCAGGTACAGCATCCGGCCTTTCCAGGTCGAGTATGCTGTGTAGTAAAGTGCCAGGCCGGTGAGGATGCCATCCCGGGGGTTTTCGAGCACAAAAAAGCCGAAAATGGGGGCTGGGCCAAATCCGTCGCGGCGCATGGCGTCAAGGGTGTTGGTCACTGCGTCGGGGGCGCGCTCGTAGGCGGCCAGCTCCCGAATCAGAGCCAGCACCTGGGGCAAGTCGGTTTCGCGGCCACGGCGCAGTGTGCAGGTGGGCATAGTCAGGAAGGTGCTAAAGGGTGGTCAAGAAATAGTCAGGCGGGCCGGTAAAGCAGAAATGAGTGATAAGAAACGCCGGCTCGACATTGCTCATCACTCATCTCTAAGTGCTCGTTGTCCCGGACTGGACTACATCTGCGGCTGCATCTTCTTGATGTCTTCCGTGGCGTTCTGAGCGCTCAGCTCGCGCGGCTGGTTGGCGTCGGGCTTGCCGCCGGTGGTGTCCGACTTGGGCGGCAGCGGGGGCAGGGGCACGGTCGTAATC
>CAXUEM010000176.1:0-6574 GCA_964249885.1 uncultured Hymenobacter sp.
GAAAACCGGGTGCTGCTGCCCGGTCTGAGCGTGGTGAACCCGCTGGTGGACGTGACGCGCTTCGACACCCGCACCCAGAACTACACCATGTCGGCGGTGCACACCGAGGGCCAGCAAGCCGGCGACGACGCCATCCGGGTCTTGTCGGCCGATGGGCTGGAGGTGGTCATCGACCTGACGGTGCTTTACCACGTGGTGCCCCTGCAGGCGCCCAAGATTCTCTCCACCATCGGCGAGGACTACCAGGAGAAAATCGTGCGGGCCATTTCCCGCACCCGCATCCGCGACAACGCCGTGTACTACGACGCCGTGGCCCTGTACTCGACGCGCCGCGAGGAGTTCCAGACCCGCATTCTCAATGCTATTGAGAAGGATTTTCAGGCCAGCGGCCTCCAGCTCGACCAGCTGCTGATTCGCAACATTCAGCTGCCGCAGTCGGTGAAAACCAGCATCGAGAGCAAGATTTCGGCCGAGCAGGACGCCCAAAAAATGCAGTTCGTGCTGCAAAAGGAAAAGCAGGAAGCCGAGCGCAAGCGCGTCGAGGCCCAGGGCATCGCCGACTACCAGCGCATCGTCAACACCGAGCTGAGCGACAAGCTCCTGCAGTACGAAACCATCAAGGCCAACCAGGCCATTGCCACCTCGCCCAACGCCAAGGTCATCATCATGAGCGCCGGCGGGCGCGGCGGGCAGCTGCCGCAGCTGCTGCTGGGGGACAAGTAGCGGTAATGCTGCGACTCCCTGCTAGCTACAAAAAAAAGCCGCCCCGAATGTTGGAGCGGCTTTTTTATGCCTAATAAACCCAGAGATTAATACCCAGGATTCTGAATCAGGACCGGGTTAGCGGGGTCATTTAGGTCGGTTTCGCGCTTCGGGATGGGCAGCACAAACCGGTCGTCCGTGGCCAGAATGGCCGGCGTGGCCGGGGCCGTGGGCGTAGCAACCCGGGCCGGAACCACTACGCCATTGGTCCGCCGCAGGTCGTGGATGCGGAAGCCTTCGAACGCCAGTTCCAGTTGCCGCTCGCGCAGGATGTCGTTCAGCGTGATGGTACCAAAGTTCGGGTTCAGCGTCCGTTCGTCGTTTACCAGAATAACGCGCCGGTTGAGTGAGTCAGCCTGGGAGCGACGGCGGATACGCAGTACATCGTCATACGGCTTGGCGCCAACCTCGGTGCCCAGACGCTGGTTGGTTTCCGCCCGAATCAGGAACATCTCGGCGATGCGAATAAGCGGAATGTTCTGGCCGGCCGACTTGAACTTGCCCGTGCGCAGGGCCGTGCGGGGCGCGGGTACCCGGCGGGCGCCGGTGCTGTTGTAGAGCAGCGAAGCGGTGCCCCGGGCATCGGTGGGGCCGTAGAGGTTGGCAAAGGCGGGCAGCACCAGCACATCGCCCCGACCGAACTGACCGAAGCTGGCGAATAGCGTGCCCAGGCCGGAGTTGGAAGCACCGGCGTTGTTCTGGTCATTCTGCTGAATTTCCAGCAGGGTCTCGCTGCTGTTACGCGAGGTAAACACCGATTCAAGCGTCGGAGCCAGGGTTTTGCCGCTGGTTCTGATAACTTCATTAGCCAAGGTCTGAGCGTTGGCGAAGCGGTTCTGCTGCAAGTAAACGCGAGCCAGCAGGGCCTTGGCCGTGCTGTTGGTGGCGTAGACGCCGTTGGTGGCGGGTAGCAAGGCAATAGCTTTGGTCAGGTCGTCAATCACCTGAGTGTACACCTCGGCCACGGTGGAGCGGGCTACCCGGCGTGAGGCCTCGGCCACGGTGCGCACCGGTGTCAGGTTAATGGGCACACCCAAGTCCGTGTTGGCCGTGGCAATGTTGTACTGCCGCCCGAACAAGCGTACCAGCTCAAAGTACAGCGTTGCCCGCACGTAGCGCGCCTCACCCTCGTAGCGCGACTTCAGGCTGACAGTGGTTACTACCGGCAGGGCGTCCAGGACGAGGTTAGCCTGGTTGATGCCCTGGTACGCCTCGCGGTAAATGCCTTCAGCCGTAGAGTTGTCGTTGCGGATACTGCGGGTGGCGATGTTGCGGTAGTTGGTGAAGGTGCCCTGGAACTGGATGTAGTTGTCGGCGGCCAGCAGCTCGGGCACCAGAATCAGGTCGGTGCCGTACAGGTTGGCGTTGCCGATTTGGGCGTAGAGGCCCACCACGGCGCTGCCCACATTGGCCTCGTTGGTGAGGGCCGTAGTCGCATCAATTGACTGCTGGGGCTCAATGTCCAGTTGTTTGTTACAGGCAGTCAGGCCCAGCGCCAAGCCCAGGGTTAGCACCGCTGCTGACCGGGAAAATAAATTTTTCATCAGAAATCAGAATATGCGGAGTTGATTAAAAGCCAAGGTTAATACCTACCAGAAGGGTCTTCTGCAGGGGCGGCGTGTAGAAGTCATGGCCCAGCAGCAGATTAGCGCCGCCAAAAGCCGCGGTGTTTACCTCCGGGTCGTAGCCTTCGTACTTGGTGAGCGTCACCAAGTTCTGGCCCGTGATGTAGATGCGGGCCGACTGTAGGTAGCCGCGCTTGGCCAACTCGGCAGGGATGTTGTAGCCAAGGGTTATGTTTTTCACGCGGAAAAAAGAGCCGTCGCTAATCCAACGTGAAGATTGAGCTATACCGTTTCCGCCGTAGAGGCGCAGCTGTGGCACGTTGGTATCCGGGTTTTCGGGCGTCCAGGCCTTGAGTTGATCGAGCGTCTGGTTGTCGAAGTAGTCGCCACTAGCCGACTGATAGATACCCGCTGCGTTGTAGAGGTCGTTGCCCGATACAAACTGACCCAGCACACTCAAATCAATACCTTTAAAGGAAAATGTATTGGTGATGCCGCCCGTGAAATCAGGGTTCGGGTTGCCCAGCACCTGTAGCGTAGCCAGGCCCGGGTTGTTGGTGGTCAGCCTTTCGCCGTTGGCGTCAACGCCAGCATCGTACAAGGCGTCGCCGTTGGCCCGGTCCACGCCTACAAACTTGCGGCCGTAGTACACACCAATAGGTTCGCCGGCCCGGATGCTGCCTAAGTACTGGCTCTGGATAGGAGCCGTGATGGACGTGACTTTGTTGCGGTTAAACGAGATGTTGAAGTTGGTGCTCCACTTGAACTCCTTGTCGATGTTGCGAGTGTTTAAGCTGATTTCCAGACCGCGGTTTTGCAGCGAGCCCACGTTTTCTACGACGGTTGTGCTGCCGCTCACGTACGACAGAGGCCGGCTGAGCAGCAGGTCAGTCGTTTTCTTCTCATACACATCCACCTCACCGGAGATGCGGTTGTCGAAAAAGCCAAACTCCAGGCCCAGGTCAGTCTGGGCGGTGCTTTCCCAGGTCAGGTCGGGGTTGCCAATCTGCGCGCTGGGCTGAATGCCGGCCTGGTCGGCGTAGGGCAGCGAGCCGAAGAGGCCTCGCGAAGCGAAATTGCCAATTTCGGCGTTACCGGTCAGGCCGTAGCTGGCCCGCAGCTTCAGGAAGCTCAAGATGGGGTTTTCCTTTAGAAAGCTTTCCTCCGTGATAACCCAGCCTACCGAGCCGGCGCCGAACACGCCGTAGCGATTGTTGGCGCCGAAACGCGAGGAGCCGTCGCGGCGTACGCTACCTGACACCAAGTACTTGTTGCGGAAAGCGTAGTTCAGACGAGCAAACTGCGAGACAAAAGCAAAGCCGTCGCCGGCCGACGACGAGCCGCCGGTTTTAATGGCCGCGCTGGCCACTCGCGTGAACTCAGCGTTCGGGAAGCCCCGGCCTTCGGCCGACGTTTCTTTTGTATCGGAACGCTGGAACGAGAAACCTAGCAAGGCGTCAATGTTGTGGTCCTCGTTGAGGGTGAAGTTGTAATTGGCGGTGTTGTTCGTGGTATAGTTGATGACCTGCACCTGATTGCTGAAACCGTAGCCGGTGTTGCCGCCGTCCTGAGTGCCGGCCGCGCGGTAAATGTCCTCGTTCAGGTTCAGGAAGTCGGCCCCGATTTCAGTGCGAACCGTCAGATTCTTGATGGGCTGGAACGAGAAAAATGCGGTGCTGAACGAGCGGTACGTGCCCGAGCGGTTAGAACCGTTCTCGAGGTCGCGCAGGTTGTTGTAGTACAGCGTATTGTCGTTGAGCTTGGTGCCCAGGCCCGGGTTGTCCTCATCGATGGGGATGCGCAGGGGCTGCAGCGGCGGCAGGGCGTTGAGCTGCAGCGGGTTCGAGAAGGCGTTGTCGTTGGGCGTCCGGTCGTTCACGGAGCGCGTCAGCGAGAGGTTCAAACCCACCTTGAACTTGTCGCTGATGGAGTGGTCGAGGTTGATGCGGGCACTGCCCCGACGGTAGCGGTTGCCGACGATGATGCCGGTCTGGTCGTTGTAGGTCGAGCTCAGGAAAAAGCGGGTTTTGGCGTCGCCGCCGCTCACGTTGAAGTCATACTGCGATACTTTGCCCCGCTGGAAAGCCTGCCCGCCCCAGTCGGTGTCAGACGTCGAGTTGCGGTCAATACCGCCCTCAAACGTATACACGTCCTCCAAAGAGGTGTAGTCATAGTCCGGGTCATTGGGGTCAGCCGGGTTGAACAGCGGAAAAGGCGAGTTGATAATGGCTTGGTCGAACACTTCTCTATACTGAGCCGAGTTCAGGAATTTGCGGCGGCGGGTGGTTTCACCAACGCCGAAATAAGTGCCCACATTCACTTTGGTGCGGCCCTGGCGGCCCCGCTTGGTATTCACCAGAATGACGCCGTTGGAAGCGCGTGAGCCGTAGATGGCCGACGAAGCAGCGTCCTTGAGGATGGTAATCGACTCGATGTCGTTGGGGTTAAGGTCGGCCAGCGGGTTGAGCGGTTCGGTGTCGGAGCCCACATCTTGCGAGGTGGCTGGAATGCCGTCAATCACATACAGTGGCTGGTTAGATGCGCTGATAGACGAGGAGCCGCGCACCCGAATCTGCACCCCTGCCCCCAGCTTGCCCGAGGTCTGGTTGATTTGCACACCGGGCGTGCGGCCCTGAATAGCCTGCTCAAAACTCACCACGGGCACGTTTTCCACGTCCTTGGCTGTGAGCTGCGTGACCGAGCCCGTTAGGTCCTGCTTGGTCTGCGTGCCGTAGCCCACTACCACGGCCTCGCCCAAGTCAACGGCGGCGGCTGGCAGCGTAGCGTTGACGGTCGAGTTGTTACCAACCGCAATGGTTTGGGTCGTATAGCCCACCGAGCTGATAACCAGTGTAGCGCCGGGCTGTACATTCAGGCTGAAGTTGCCGTCAGCGTTGGTGCTCACGCCGTTAGAGGTGCCGCGCTCGAGCACCGTGGCACCGGGTACCGCCGTGCCATCCGAGCCAATTACCCGGCCGCTGATGGCCTGGGTCTGGGCCCAGGCCGGCGAAATCGCCGCCAGCAGTAAGCCTAGTAGAAGAAAAAGTAATTGTTTTTGTTTCATGGGAAAACAGGGTGAGTGAGCAAGTTGAGGAAAAATAAATAGCAAAGTGAAGCTGCAAATTAGAGAGTAATTTGCAAAACCGGGCGTTGCAAAGGACAGCGAGTTATTATTTTCTTGGTTTAGTGCTGTCAGTGCCCCGCTAGGTAGCTGCTGGTTGAGATGCTACGCCGGACCGGTCCCGGCCGGCCCGACCCCCTGCTGCCTACCTTTACCCGGCCATGCCGGCTGGTCGGCCGGCCCGTATCTCATCCGTGATTTTTGATGTTTCCTATTCAGTACCTGACTGCTGCCACCGGGATTGAGCAGCTGGCCGCCCACTTGGCCACCTGCCCGCGTATGGCCATAGACTTGGAGTTCGACGACAACCGCTACCGCTACGGCCGGCATCTGGCCCTGATTCAGGTGTTTGACGGGCAAACCGCCTACCTGATTGACCCGCTGGAGTTGCCCGATATGGCCCGGGGCCTGGAGCCGCTGTTTGCGGTGCTGCGCGACCCCCGCGTGGCCAAAGTGTTTCACTCCTGCAAGTCCGATATCCTGCTGCTCGATGAGCTGTTCAGCGTCAACTGCCGCAACATTGTCGATACCAGCGTGCAGTTTACCCTGCTCACGGCCGAGGACAATAACATTTCGCTGGGCCGCCTTATTCAGCAGGAGCTGGGCCTGACCGTGGATAAAGGCGAGCAGAAGTCGAACTGGCTCAAGCGCCCGCTCACCGAGGCCCAGAAAGAGTACGCCGCCAACGACGTCATCTACCTGTTTCAGCTCACCGACCTGCTCGCTCAGCGCCTGCAGGAGCAGGGCCGCGCCGAGTGGGCCGCCCAGGAAAACGAGGCCCTGGAAGCCGTGCGCTACGGCCGCGACGAAACCCGCCCCTGGGGCCGGCTGGCCGGCAAGTTTCGCATTGCGCCCGCCGACCTGCCCCTGTTTCGGGAGCTGTTCCTGCTGCGCGACGCGGTGGCCCGGCAGCTCGACCGCCCCAGCTACATGGTGATGAGCAACGACAAGCTGGCCGAGCTGGCCCGCGAGCCTGTTCAGACGGCCGCAGAGCTGCGCCAGGCCAACGGCCTGCACCCCGAGCTCAAGCGCAGCCCCTACGCCGAGCAGCTCATCGCGCTGGGCACCGCCGTGCTGCCCGCCGAGGCGCCCGCCCCCGCCGCCCGCCGCGGCGTTCCCTCGCGCC
>CAXUEM010000177.1:0-5159 GCA_964249885.1 uncultured Hymenobacter sp.
GGAGAGTAGGGGGAAGGCAACAAGTAAAAAGGCGCTCAGCATGACCGCCTTTTTAATTCCAACTTTTCTTTACTCGCCCCCTGCCTGCCAAGCTACGCAGAAAAGGCCGGGCCGGACTGCTACCTTGCGCGCCGCTACGCCCGCGCCGACCCCGTCCCGGCCCCGATTATTCAGGTACCGATTTATGCAGATTCAAGAAGTGCAGACTGCGGCCCAGGCCCGCGAATTCCTGCTATTGCCCGTGCGCCTCTACGCCCAGGACCCCCACTACGTGCGGCCCCTGGACAAAGACATAAACCAGGTGTTTGACCCCAAAAAGAACAAGTACTTCCGCCACGGCCAGCTTAGCCGCTGGCTGCTGCTGGATGAAGCCCAGCAGGTGGTGGGCCGGGTGGCCGCGTTTATCAACGAGCGCACGGCCAACACCTTTGCCCAGCCCACCGGCGGGCTGGGCTTTTTCGAGTGCATTGATTCCCAGCCGGCTGCCGACCTGCTCCTGGACACGGCCCGCGCCTGGCTGCAGAGCCAGGGCATGGAGGCCATGGACGGCCCCGTCAACTTCGGCGACCGCGACCAGTGGTGGGGCCTGCTGATTGACAACTTCGGCGCCCCGCTCTACGGCCAGAACTACAACCCGCCCTACTACCAGCGCCTGTTCGAGGCCTACGGCTTCACGGAGTATTTCCGGCAGTACACCTATTTCCGCAAGATAGACCTGGCCCTGACGCCCGAGTACGTGGCCCGGGCCCGGGTGCTGCACGACCCCGCCTACCGTTTCGAGCACCTGCGCCTGAAAGAACTGGCCCGCTACGCCGAAGACTTCCGGCAGGTGTACAACAAGGCCTGGGTGAAGCACGACGGCGTGAAGGAAATGACCCCCGAGCAGGCCCAGAGCATCATGCAGAAGCTGCGCCCCGTCATCGACGAGCGGGTGTGCTGGTTTGCCTACCACGAGGGCGAGCCGGTGGGCTTCTTCATTTCCCTGCCCGAACTCAACGAGCTGTTCCGCCACGTCAACGGCCGGCTCGACTGGCTGGGCAAGGCCAAGTTTGCCTGGTACCGCTGGCGCGGCGTGCGCACGCTCACCGGCATTGCCTTCGGCATCGTGCCGGCCCACCAGCGCAAGGGCCTTGAAATTGCCTTCGTGCAGGCCATCAGCGAGATGGTGCAGGACAAGAGCAAGGTCAAATACGAGGACTTCGTCATGAACTGGATTGGCGACTTCAACCCCAAGATGATGCGCGTGGCCGAGGCCGTGGGCGGCCGCATCTGGCGCACCCACGCCACCTACCGCTACCTGTTCGACCGCCGCCTGCCCGCCCAGCGCGCCCCGACCATCTAGCCTTAGCCAGCAGGGGGTTCGGGCTGCGCTACCCCCTGCTGGCCGGCCCAAACGCGCCGTTCGGCCCCATTTCGGCCGGCGGCCTGAACCCGATGGCCCGGCGCTTTGTAGTTTCGTTTCCGCAACCGTTTATTTATTTCGTCTTATGGAAGTCGCCTGCCACTCTCTCGCCGAAGCTACCCTCATTGCGCCCTACCTCGACTACGCCGTCTGCGTCAATGACGAGGCCCGGCCCGCCAACCACGTGGGCGACTGGCCCGTGGCCGGGCAGGTGTACGCCGTGCGCGTGGTCAACAGCAAGCTCGAAGGCATTCCGCTCATTCACGTGCTGGAGTTCCGCGGCGAGGCGCCCTATTACAACGCCTTTGCCCCGCACCGCTTCGAGGTGCTCGAGCGGGTGTATCTGAACTAAGTCCCTGCGGCTCCTTCTCAGCAAAAAGCCCGTCCGCCTACGCAAAGCGTAAGCGGACGGGCTTTTTGCCGAAGCCAGGGCGGGCTAGAACGAGTAGGCCACGCTGGCCGTCACGTTGCGCGGCAGGATGGGCCGGGCCAGGTTGTACTGGTTTTCGGCGCGGGGCCGGCCGTTGGTGTCCAGGCCGTTGATGTACTCCTTGGAGAAGTTGTCGCCGTTGCGGGCCGCGGCATCGCCGAAGCCGATGGTGTCGAACAGGTTAGAGGCCTGCACCCGCAGCTGCAGGCCGGTGAGCGACTTGCCGAAGTCGTAGACCACGCCCGCGAACACCACGCCGTAGCTTTCCAGCAGGATGTTGTTGCGCTTGGTGGCGTACCGCTCGCCAAACCAGCGGTAGTTGGCAAACACGTTGAGGCCGCGGAAGGAGTAGTCGGCGCCGCCTTCCAGCAGCACGTCGGGGGTATCCTCAAGCTTGTTGCCTTTCAGGTTCACGAAGCCCTGTTGCGTGACGCCGGCGCGGGTCTGCTTGTCGGGGTCCAGGGGCACGAAGATTTGAAAGTCGCGGTAGCGCGGGCGCTGCACCGTGCCGATGCCGCGCAGCACGAGGCCCGACACGGGCGAGTAGGTGGTTTCGAGTTCCACGCCCAGGTTATCCACGTTGCCGCGGGTCTGCTGCAGGCCCAGGCCAAATTGGGGGTCCGAAATCTGGACCGTCACGGCGATGTTGTTGTTGCGGCTGTAGAAGGGCACCACGGCCAGGCTCACGCGGTCGGTAGCCACCTTCAGGCCGGCCTCGGCCTGCAGCACGCGCTGGATTTCGCCGCGCACGGTCAGGTCGGGCTGGGTGCGGTCGGTGGAGTAGGCAAACTGGTCGTTGCTGGGCGCCACGCCCGAGTTGCTGTAGCGGGCGTAGGCTGCCACCTGGTCGGTGAACTTGTAGTTGGCCCCCAGTGAGTAGTTGAGGGTCTGAAAGTTGAAGTCCCAGTTGCGCGAGTCGTTGGTGTTCTGCAGGAAGCGGTTGTTGTAGAAGGTGCGGTACTGCCCGTCGAGGCCGCCGTTGGAGCCGCCGAAGCCGTTGGCCGCCGAGGGCGCGCCCAGGAAGCGGGTAAAGGTCGGGTCGGGGTTGTTGAGGATGGCCGTTTTGGGGGCGCTGCCCACGGCGTGGGTGGTTTCCAGGCGCAGGCCGCCGTCGAGGCGCAGCTTGCTGGTGGCCTGCCACTGGTCGCCGAGGTAGTAGCTCAGCACCTGGGTGGTGTTGGTCGAGTTAAACAGGATGCCGTCGCCGAAGCTCTGGAACAGGAAGCCGTCCTTGGTCACCTCAATGGGCTGGCCGCCGAACAGCGCGCCCTGCGTGGGGATGCGCACGTTGAGCAGGCGCGGGCGGTTGGCCACTTCCTGCAAGACCAGGTTGTAGCTCAACCGCTCCTTGATGGTGAAGCGGCTGGCGTAGAAGCCGCCCGTGAGCTGGTGCTGGCCCAGGGTTTTCTGCAGCTTGAGGTTGTTGATGGCGTTGGTGGCCGGCTTGTCGTCGGGGAAGATGCCGGCAATGTTAATCAGGCCGTTGCCGTTGAGCGTGGCAATGTCGATGGGCGTGTTGCTGGGGTCGTCGGCGTAGGAAAACACCGGCGCTCCGGCCCCAAAGGCGCGCAGGCCGGCATATTGCGCGGCGAAGGCCGTGCCCAGCACGGGCGGGCGCACGTCGTACACGCCGTCGGTGCTCAGGTTGGCGTCGAGCAGGCGGGCGTTGTCGGTCAGCGTGAAGCCGTTGCCCAGGTCAAAGAACACCTCCGACGACACGGCCTTGTAGCGGGTGTGCTGGCCGTCGCGCAGGTCGCGGGTCAGGTCGCCTTGGCCGTTGTTGAACGGGTTGGGGATGGTGGTGATGCGCTGGTGCTCGGAGAGCATGGTGCCGCGCCGGAAGTCCGGGCCGCCCGGGATGCGCTGCGGGTTATTCAGGTTCTGGTACGGGATGCTGGTGTAGTAGGCCACCCGGTCGTTCAGGTACTTGCCGTAGAGGCGCACGTAGCCGTTTTTCAGGGTGTAGGTCGCGTTGGCCTTCACGCCGCCGCCCACGTTGGCCGGGAAGCCGGAGTAGCGCGTGCCCACGTCGTAGCGGTAGAAACCGCCCACGTTGAAGCGCAGCGGCGTGCCCTTGATGGGGCCGCCCAGGTTGGCGTCGAAGCGCTGCAGGCCGCCGAGCTGGGCCACGCCGCGGCGGTCCGAATAAAAGCCCTGGTCGCCGCCGGTCAGGCGCACGATGCCGCGCAGCCGGTCGCCGGTGCCGGTTTTGCTCAGGAAGTTCACGATGCCGCCCGGCGCGTTGTTGGCCGTGATGCCGGCCGAGCCGCCGCGCAGCACCTCCAGGCGGTCCACGGTTTCGTCGACGCGGAAGTGAATGTCAGACTTGGCAAACGTGAGCGAGCCGACTTCCAGAATCGGCAGGTTGTCTTCCATCAACTGCAGAAAGCCGAAGCCGGACTCCGCGTTCACGGGCAGGCCGCGCGGCGACACCGAGTTGGCCGCCTCGCCGCCGTCGGAGTTCACCCGGAAGCCGGGCACGGCCATGAGCAGGTCGGCAGTGCCGCGCGACACGCGGTTCTGAATCTGGCGCGCATTGAGCGTGGTGACGGCCGTCGAGCTTTCGAGCTTGCTCTGGGGGTTGAACGTGCCGGTCACCACCACGTCGCTCATCAGCAGGGCATCGGGGGCCAGCGTGGCGGCCACCGTGGCCGACTGCGCGCCCGACACCTGAATGGTCTGGTTGGCCGGGCGAAAGCCGATGAAGCAAGGCGTGACGGTGTCGGGGCCGGCCGGCACGCCGCTGAGCTCAAACTGGCCCTGGGCATCGGTGACGGTGTTCAGGCCCGAGGGCTGGAGCACCACCGTGGCGCCCACCAGTGGCTGGCCGCTGGCGTCCTTTATCTGGCCGCTGACGCGGCCCGCGTCGGGCGTTTGGGCCCGCAGCTGCACGGGCAGGGCCACGGCAGCGCACACCACGGCCGCAGCCGGCAGCAGGCGCCCCCAGGAAGTAGAGTTTGGAAACATAAGAAACGGAAAAGGGAAAGCGAAAAGGGAGCGGAAGCGGAAGCCGCGGGGTCCGGTTGAACTTAATTTAGGCCGAAACTACGGCGGCCAGTGTCCGCCGGATTCAAAACCACCGAATGACCCCCGGCTGGCCCCGCCCACCGCGCGACGATAACAGGCAAAGCGGCGCGGCGCGCCAGCATCCAAACCTGCGGCTCGTGCGTAGGTTTGCGGCCCGGCCGGCTCTGGCTGGGGCCGGTTTCTCCTTTCCTTTTTAGATGAAATTTTCTTCCCGCCTGCTGCCTGCTTTCTCTTCCCGCCTCCCCGTGCTGGCCCTGCTGCTGCTGGGTGGCCAGCCCGGTCTGGCGCAGGTTATGGCGA
>CAXUEM010000177.1:5169-6571 GCA_964249885.1 uncultured Hymenobacter sp.
ACCTGCGCTACCTCAAAGAGCTGAACCCGACCATGCCCGGCACCCGGCCCATCAGCCACGCCGACTATGACCAGCTGCTCAAAAAGCACGTCGATGAGCGCGGCATGGTCAACTACCGCGCCTTTATGGCCGACTCCAGCCGGCTCAGCGCCTACTGCAGCCGCATTAGCAACACCCTGCCCAACGACCAGAACTGGAGCAAGAACGAGCAGCTGGCCTACTGGATTAACGCCTACAATGCCTTCACCATCCAGCGGGTGCTGCGCGGCCGGCCCAGCAAGAGCATCCGCCAGCTCGGCGGCGACAAAACGCTGGTCAATACCGTCTGGGACCAGCGCTTCATCCGGCTGGGTAAGGACAAGGAAAAGTACTGCCTCAACGACCTGGAGCAGCGCCTGATTCGCAAGCGCTTCGATGAGTACCGCATTCACTTTGCCCTGGTCTGCGCCGCCGTGTCCTGCCCCAAGCTGCGCCGCGAGGCCTACGTAGGTGCCCGCCTCAACCAGCAGCTCGAAGAGCAGGCCCAGGATTTTATCAACGACCCGACCAAGAACAAGCTGACCCCGCCCAACGCGCCGCAGGTTTCAGAAATCTTCAATTTCTATCCCGGCGACTTCAAGAAAAACGGCAACACGATTCAGAAAACCATCAACAAGTACGCTGCCGGCCCGAAAGTGAACCCCGACGCCAAGCTGGCCTATATGCCATACAACTGGGACCTGAACCAGCAGAAATAGAGCCCGGCGCTTGAAGCCTTCTCCGGCTAGCACCCCCGGCTGGCAGCTGAGCTACACACAGCTAACACGGGCTGCCATCCTGAGCATAATGCTCAGGATGACAGCCCGTGTTATTTACTGGTTATTCATAATCCACTACTCCGGGCGCACCGGGCGCAGGCGCCGCGGCAGCAGGGGCACGCGGGCGCGGTGCCGGGCGTAGGCCTCGCCGAAGCGCTGGGCCAGCTTGCGCTCTTCGAGGCGGGTGCCCACGGCCAGATACAGCAGGTTGCAGGCCAGGAACACGGTGCGGGCGGTGGTGGGTGAGAGCAGCCAGAAGCCCAGCAGGGCCACGCCGAAGCCCAGGTGCAGCGGGCCTGGCGCTGGCCGTGGCCGCGCTGCGCAGCTACGACGTGGCCGAGTTTGCCGGCTGGGCCTACGTGCGCCGCGGCCCGGCCGCCGCCGAGCAGGAGCTCGCGCAGCACGGGGCGGTCCACGCCATCCCCGCTGACCTGTCCACCGAGGCCGAGTGCCTGCGCCTGGCCGCCGAGGTCGGCCAGCGCGAGCCGTCTGTGCACGTCCTGGTCAACAACGCCGGCGCCACCTGGGGCGCGCCGCTGGAGGAGTTTCCCGCCGCCGCCTGGGACAAGGTCACCGACCTCAACCTCAAGGCGGGATATCAGTGG
>CAXUEM010000178.1:0-6567 GCA_964249885.1 uncultured Hymenobacter sp.
GGCCGCTAAGCGGGCAGTACCGGCCATCCGGGCCCGGCAGCCGCATCAGGAAAGCGCTGGCCGGCGCGGCGAGCGTACCGGCCGCGGGGGCACGGGGCCGCGCCGGCTACCCGGAGGCGGGCTGCGTCCGGTCAAACAAATTGTATTAAACAGTTAAATAATATTTTGTTAAATTAAGTTAGTGAAATATAACAACCATAACACTATAAATTTGCGCCGCGTACCGGCAGACGCGGGCTACCCTTGCCGCTTCTCTTTTCCGGCGCCGATTCTGTATGATGCTACCCTATACGCATTCAATCCGAGTTGCCGGCGGCGGCATACTGCTGGCCTTTAGTGCTTATTTGTTGCCGGTCGGGCTGCTGGCACAGACCATCACGGCCATCACGCCGGCCATTGCACCCCTGCCCGTGGCGGGCGTGCCCAGCACGGTAGTCATTTCGGGCACCAACCTGGGCTCCGTGAAGTCGGTGCAAATTGGTGGCCTGGCCATGCGCATTGTAAGCTCCAATGCCAATGCCGTCACGGTGGTCGTGCCGCCGGCAGCCGCTACCGGGCGGGTTCGTCTGACTACCTCCCAGGGCACGGCCCTGAGTCCGCTGAAGCTGGGAATTGCGCGCGTGTCGTCTTCCGTCAGCTATACCCTGCGCAGTACCTCGCTCACGGGGACGGCCGCCGCCAATGCCTATTCGACGCCCGGCACCGGCGACCTCGACCAGGATGGCCTGGCGGAGCTGCTCATGGGCCAGGGCGACGGCACGATTTTGTGCTACGAGCAAGCCGCTGCCAACTCGGAGGCCCTGCCCGCCGCGGGCGTGAAGCTGCGCAACCTCAACGGCACGGCCGACATTGACGTGGGCTACTTCGCCAAGCCCACGGTGGTCGACCTCGACGGCGACGGCGAGCAGGAAGTGCTGGTGGGTGAAAGTCAGGGCACCATACTGCTGTATGAGCAGCAGGCAGCCACGGGCAGCAATGCCCTGCGCTTTAAGAGCCCGGTCGTGCTCTTCCCCAATCCGCTGGGTCCCATCGGCGGCGCGGCGGTCAACGGCGGCTCCTTCCCGCGGCCGACCGTGACCGACCTGGATGGCGACGGCCTGCTGGATATTCTCGTTGGCAGCAACGATGGCCTGCTGCGCCGCTACGAGCAAACGGCGGCCAACGCCCTGTCTTTCACGGCGCCGGTAGTCCTGCAGACCACGGCCGGCGTACCGATTGACGCCGGCGAGGTCGACAAGCCGCTGGTAACGGACTATGACGGCGACGGCTACCTCGACCTGCTACTGGGCAACAGCACCGGCCACATCCAGCTCTACACGCAGAGCGGTAGCAACTCGGTGGCCTTCAGCCCGAAGGGCAACCTGAAAGATGGTGCCACCGACATTAAGATGGGCAGCCACGCCGCCCCGGCCGTGACTGATTTCGACGGCGACGGCCTGCTGGACCTGCTGGTGGGCAACGGCGCCGGCACCATCTACCGCTTCGAGCAGGCGCAGTCGGCCAGCGCGCCCGTCGTGACGGCGCCGCTGCCGGTGGAGCTGAGCGCGTTTGGGGGCACGGCAACTGCCGCCGGCTGCCGCCTGACCTGGACCACGGCCCAGGAGCACAACAGCGCCACGTTTGCGGTCGAGGCCTCGGCCGACGGGCGCGTCTTTGCCCCCATCGCGGAGCTGCCCGCCGCCGGCAGCAGCAGCGCCCCCCGCCACTACGCCTACCTCGACGCCTCGGCCGAAGCCCGGACCGCCGCCCGCCGCTACTACCGCCTGCGGCAGGTAGACCGGGACGGCACCACGCAGTTTTCGCCAGTAGTGGTGCTCAGCCGTGCCGCTCCTATCCTGACCGCCGGGCTGGCGCTGGTGTACCCCACCCCGTTTGCTGACGAGCTGCGCATCGGGCTGCCCGGCGCCGCGCCGCAGGCCGTTGCCGTGCGCCTGCTCACGCCGGCGGGCCGGCTGGTATACGCTGCCGAGCCCCGGCTGAGCGCCGTGCCGCGGGCGCTGCCCGGCCTGAGCGCCCTGCCGGCCGGGATATACCTGTTGCGCCTGACCACCGCCGATGGCCAGGTCATTACCCGGAAAGTGACGCGGCAGTAGCAGCTGGCCCACTTACCGGCGTCTGCCTCGGCTGAGCATAGGCTCCCGCTTTTGCTCGGATGACGGGAGCTGCTCCGGCGCGGCGCTGGAGCGCAGTCAGATGAGTCGGCTGGCCGCCTAAGGAATGTACCGAGCCACAGCGGTTTTCAGCTCGCCGCCGCGCAGGTTCACGGCCACGATTTTGCCGCTGGGGTCGAGGAGGAAGTTTTGCGGAATGGCCTGAATGCTGTAGAGCTGGCTGGCCTCGTTGCCCCAGCCCTTTTTCAGGTCGGCTACCTGGGGCCAGGTCAGGTTATCGTCCTTGATGGCCTTGAGCCACTGGCTCTGGGCCTTTTCCTCGTCCAGCGACACGCCCAGCACCTCGAAGTTGCGGTTTCTGTACTCGTTGTAAACCTTCAGCACGTTTGGGTTTTCCTGGCGGCAGGGCCCGCACCAGGAGGCCCAGAAATCGACCAGCACGTACTTGCCGCGCAGGCTGGCCAGGCTCACCGGCTGGCCCTCGGGCGTGTACAGGGTGAAGTTGGGGGCCACCGCGCCGACGGCAACGCGCTTGAGCGCCTGCAGCTGCTTGTCGTAGGCCTGGCCATCGGGAGTGGCGCGAACGGCGGGCGCCAGCAACTCAAACAACGGCGCCACCTGGGTGTACTGCGGCACGGCGCCGCCCAACTCCTTGACGGCGTCGAGGCTGACGATGGACTGCGGGTGTGCCTTGATGTAGGTCGTGTAAATAGCTCTGAATTCGGCTTCCAGCTGCTTGCCCAGCGCCTCGTGCTGCTGCGCGAACTCCGGCGCCTGCCGCTGCTCCGGGGTGGCGGCGCCGTATTTTTTCCAGCGCGCCGTTTGGCGCTCCGTGTTGGGCTTAAGCAGCGCGGCCAGCTCCTGGTGCTGGGCCGTCAGGGCCGAGCCGGTGAGGCGGGCACTGACGAGCGAATCGGGGCTGGTGAGGCTGAGGGTGCCTTTTTCCAGGTAAAACACGGTATTGTCGGCCTGGCCCGTGCGCAAGCGGCGCTTCTGGCCGTTGCGCACCAGCACCAGCCGGGCCCTGGTGGGCGCCGCCACGGTGCCTTTCATTTCAAAAGCGCCGTTCTTCACTTCGGCCGAGTCGGTGATGGCGCCCCTCTGCAGGCCCTCGCGCCGCAGATACACCTTGGCCGGCCCGGCCAGCGGGCCCAGCTGGCCCTTTAGCACAAACGGAGCCGGGGCTTGGGCCTGGGCGAAGGAGGCAAATCCGAGCAAGGAAGCCAGCGCAATAAATTTCATAACCGTGGGCGAAAAAAGGAGAGAACTGCGCCCCAAGATAAGCAGCGCCGCGGATTTGCGCCGGCCAAACCGGCCGTCACAGAGCCGAAGCCGGCGCCCGGCAGCGCCTGGGTTGGTGCGGAGGCTACGCGCCGGCCTGCCGCACGTGGTACACGCTGAAATACAGCCGCTCCCAGGGGGTGGCGGGGCCTACCTCGTCCACCTTGCCCAGCAGGGGGTAGTCGCCCGAGTCGAGCAGGGCAGCCAGCACGGCATTATCGGTGCGCGGCACGAAGCCGAGCTTGGTCGTGGCCGAGTACACGGCAATGGCGCAGTCGTCGTACTCATTTTCGGGCTCGCGCCGGAGCAGCAGCAAATGACCGGCCCGTAAATCGGCGGCCACCGCGGCGCCCTGATGAAACTGAAAGCCCGCCACCGGCCCGCTCCAGAGCCGCGTCAGCCGCTCCGGCCGCGGACCCACGTCAAACTTTTCGAGAAACGGCAGAGCTGAGGACAGGCCGATAAGGCGCAGGAATTCGAGGCGGGATAACATGGCAAAGTACTGATACTGGCTGATAGTGCCAGCGAGGGCAACACCCCCTGCTGGCTGGCTGAATCAAGCCCTACAGTGCCAAAACCCGCGTGCTTTCCTCGCCGAACTGGCTGATGACGCGCACGGCCACGCGACGGCCCTTTCGTAGTTCAATCGGGTGCGACTGGAAGCCATAGAGCCGTTCCCAGGCGTCTTCGTCCAGCTCGATGCGTAGGGTTTGCTCGGCCTTTTTCTTGGCGCTGGCGCTGGCCTGCCCGTCGAGCTTGGCGCGCCACTTCTTGAACTCGGTTTTCTCGCCGCCGCAGAAAAACACCTGCCGTACCAGGAAATTGGAGCCGTCGTAGTCGTCGTCGAGCATCCAGTAGGCAATATCGGCCACGGAGCGAGCCGCCAGGCGGTTGTTGATAGGGTCCCAGATGTCGAGGCCGCGCACTTCCACAGTGGCCGTGCCGGCGGCCTCGTCGCGCAGCAGGCCAATTTCGGGCTCGCCGATGGTGACGAACGAGGCGGCTTTCTTGTCTTTTTTCAGCAGGCCCTCTTGCAGCAAGTCTTCGCCGATGCGGGCGCGCGTGACCTGGAAGGTGCCAGCGCTGGTGGTTTGCTCCCGGTTTTCGATGGCATCGTCAAACGAAAAGCCCAGCACCACGAGCCAGTCGGCGTCGCCGAGTTGCCGGCATTCTTTCACGGCTTCGTTCACCTGGCTTTTGCTCACGGTGCCGAAGCGCGGGCCCAGCAGGAAGTAGGCTTTGCGCTCGCGGCCCTCGGCGTCGCGCCAGTAGCCTTCGGCGGGCAGGGCGGGCGAGGCCCGGCGCTCTACGCGCAGGAATACGGCCTGCTCATTTTTGGCGCCGTTGCGCACGCCCGACGCGGTGAGGCCGGCAAATACCCGGCCCTCAAACTGGGCCTGGCTTTCCAGCTCTTCTTTGGGGGCTTCCAGCTCCTCGGGCGCGACGGGGTTGAGGCTTTGCAGCGTCTCGACGGTGAACGGGCCGGCCACGCGCAGGCGCTTTTTGTCTTCTTCGGGCTGGTCGTAGAGCTTTTCGGTGGCCGGTGGCTCGTCGTTGGCCAGGCTCTTGAGCGTGATGTGCGGCACTTCTTTGTAGCGGAAGCCCTGGCGGATGTCCTGCCCGGCCTCGTCATACAGCTTGTAGTAGGGAAAGGAGGCCGTCATCAGCCGGGTTTTGGCGATGTTGAGGGCAATGCGCGAGGTGTCGATAGTTATCCAACGGCGGCCCCACTGCTCGGCCACATAGGCCGTAGTGCCGCTGCCGCAGGTCGGGTCCAGCACCAGGTCGCCGGGGTCGGTGCACATGAGCATGCAGCGTTGGATAGCCCTAGGTGATGTCTGCACCGTGTAAAGCTTGTCAGCAACTCCGGTATCATCCCAATAGTTGGTAATTGGAAAGGCTGGGAAATCATCCAAGTAGCGGACATAACGCAACGTGCTGCCCGTTGAAACGACTCGCTGCTGTCGAATCAGATTTTCTAAGCCTTTTTGGTTGGTCTTCCAATTCGTGCGGAAATACTTTTTGCCTTGAAAGCCTACCTCAAAAGTTGTACTCGCACTGGAGCTTTCCGAAATGAGCGCAGTAAGCTGAAATATTCTCGCTCCTTCCTTAAGTAACTTTTCCAACTTCTTTGGGTCGCTTTTCTCATCAAGTGAAATAGCCCTTCTTTTACCATCAGCAAGTTCTATTTGGTCATAACGCTCCCCGCTGCCTTTACCTACTCCAAATTCTTTGTTGTAGTGCAGTTGGTTGTATTTCTCATCAACAGCTTCTTTGTTTTTTCCATACCAAACGATGTAGTCGAAAACAGAGTCCAGAGCTGATGAGCCCTTGTTTCCCGTTTTCCGCAAGCTGATAATCGAGACAAAATTCCCGCTCCCAAACACCTCGTCCATCAGGTTGCGCACCAAGTGCACGTTCTCATCGGAAATCTGCACGAAGCAGGAGCCGGATTCGGTGAGCAGTTCGCGGGCCACGAGGAGCCGGTCGCGCAGGTAGCCGAGGTAGGAGTGGATGCCCAGCTCCCAGGTGTCGCGGAAGGCCTTAATTTGCTCGGGCTCGGAGGAGAGGTGCTCGTCCTTGCCGTCGGTCACGGTGCGGTTGTTGAGCTTGATTTGCCAGTTCGAGCCGTATTTGATGCCGTAGGGCGGGTCGAGGTACACCATCTGCACCTTTTGGTCGAGGCCCTCGCGCTCGAGCAGGGAGGTCATCACGGCCAGCGAGTCGCCGAGGATGAGGCGGTTTTCCCAGGCGGCGTGGTGCTGGTAGTAGCTCAGGGGCTTGTCGAGCTCGTCCACGGTCTGGTAGTCCTGGCCGAAGAGGCCGAGCTGCTCGTTGGCCTGGGCCAGCCGCTCGCGGTAGAGGCGCGCCATCAGCTCCTGGGGGCGCACGTGCTCGTGGCGGTAGAGCGAGCGGATGTCGAGCTTGAGGTAGTCGGGGCGAGCTTCGCCCTCATGGGCGTGCTTGCCCAGCCAGTGCAGCTCGGGGTCCTGCCCACGGTGGATGATGGGGTTTTTGGGCAGCTCGCGCACCGGGTGGTTTTGCACTTTGGGGTTGTGCTGCTCGGCGCGGGCCTCGGTTTCGGAGGGGATGTAGGGGCGACGGTCCTGGTGCAGGTAGGCGGTGGGGTCGGCGGCGGGAGGAGTAGGTTTTTTAGCCATTAGAACTAATGCTG
>CAXUEM010000179.1:0-2752 GCA_964249885.1 uncultured Hymenobacter sp.
AGTGAAAAGTTTACAACTATTATCCGTTCAGCTCAATCCATTTCGCAACAATGTGCCGTATACCGCCCTGACTTCCAGCTTTCGTCCTGGACCTGCCCGTTCGGGGCAGTTGGCCGGGAGCCGGCAGTCAGCAAACTTCAGCTTTTTTCTTATTCCTTCTTCCATCATCATGTCTGACAAACTCCAAACGCAGGATTCCCCTACGGAGGGCCTGGCCCAGCCGCTGTACGCGCCCATCAAGCGGCGCTCGTTTTTCCAGTATGCCGGCGCTACGGCCGGCGCCACGGCCCTGATTCTCAGCGGCTGCGACGACGATGACACCAACGTCAACCCGGATACCAACACGGTAAACGTGGGCTCGGGCAATGATTTCGCCGTGCTCAACTACGCCTATGCGCTGGAGCAGCTCGAAGCCGCTTTTTACACCATGCTGCGTGACGGTGCTTACTACAAAGGGCTGGCCGCCAACAGCGCGGAGAAGCAGGTTCTCGATGACCTGTACTACCACGAGGTAATTCACCGCGAGTTTTTCAAGGCTGCCTTGGGTACGAATGCCATCAAAGCCCTGGAGCCTAACTTCAGCTCTATCAATATGGCTGACCGCGCCAGCGTGCTGGGCGCTGCCAAAGCATTCGAGGACCTGGGCGTTTCGGCTTACAACGGTGCCGGTCAGTTCCTGGCTTCGCCGCTGTTTCTGACTTTGGCTGGTAAAATCGTTTCGGTAGAGGCCCGCCACGCGGCTCTTATCCGCGACTTGGTTTCGGAAGCCACCTTCGTGGGCGCCGACGTGGTAACCATCGCTACCAACAGCCTCGAAATTAGCCGCACGCCTACCGAAGTAGTGGCCATTGCCAACAACTTCCTCAAGGACGGCTCGAAGCTGAACGTTTCCGGCATCAAATAAGCGCTTTCTCCCTCTCCTCAACTCTGTATTTTCATTATCATGAATATTTTTCAAATTCTCTCTGAAATCGAGAAAGTAGACCCGGAAGTATACGGTCGTCTTGATTCGCGCCGCAGCGTATTTAAGCACATGACCGGCCTAGGCAAAAAGCTGAGCGCTGCCGCCCTGCCCCTGGCAGTAGGCGCCGTGTTCAATAAAGTTTACGCCCAAACGCCCATGAACGCCAGCATCGGCGACGTGCTGAACTTCGCGCTGAGCCTGGAGTACCTGGAGCGTCACTTCTACGACAAAGGCCAGGCCACCACGGCTCTGCAGGCTACCATCAGCAACACGAACAAGACGGCGCTGAACATCATCGCCGTGGACGAGCGCAACCACGTTAAGTTTCTGGATGCGGCCATCAAGGCAGCCAACCTGACGCCGGTTGCCGACCCCGGCGCGGCAGCATTTGACTTCACGGGTGGCAAAGGCAGCGGCGCTGGTCCTTTCGCCGACGTGTTCATCAATCCTGCTACTTACTTGGCCGTTGCCCAGTCGTTGGAAGACACCGGTGTGCGGGCCTACAAAGGCGGCGCGCCGCTGCTGATGTCCAATGACACGATTCTGACTGCCGCCCTGAACATTCACTCGGTGGAGGCCCGGCATGCTTCGCGTCTGCGCACCATGCGCCGCGCCGGTGCTACCAACGACCGCGCTTCGAGCGTGGCCTCGAGCGGCAACTTCACCACTTCGCCCAAGAGCTGGATTTCCGGCCGCGACAACGGTGGCGCCGCGCCAGCCCAGACGGCCGCGATTTACGGCGCGGGCAACAACACCAACGCTCCGGCGGGTGTGACTTTCGATGCCGAAGACAACGTGTCGCAGGGTGGCGTAAACCTGCAGACGGCTTTAGCTTCGTTCAACTTCCCGGCTTCGGCCTTCTCGGAAGCATTTGACGAGGCCCTCGACGTAACGACGGTGAAAACCATCGCCCGCACGTTCGTGGTAACCGGCAACAACTTCCTGGCTTAAGCTAGGTCTTAGTTGCCATAAAAAGGGCTGGCCTTCGGGCTAGCCCTTTTTTGTTTGTCTGCATTCGGCTGCGAGTAAGCATATTTCACGCCGGTGGTCTGGCGAGTGCCTGAATACTCTCTGACCCAACCAGTCTTGAATCGACCACAACAAGCCGGCCCTGCAGAAGCAGAGCCGGCTTGTTTGCGTTTCGGCTGGCTAGGCCAAAATATTATTAGTGCTAAATAAGCTCCGCCTAATGGCCGGATAGTTTTTTACGAATCAATTAGTTGACGTTCACTCTGTTTCAAGCTCCGCTGGCGTGGCCGGCAACGGCGCTCATTCAGGTTGGCCGCTGAGGCTGCTTGCCCCGTAAAGTGCCCAAAAAGGACTGGCTACCTGCCTTGGCGGCCCCATTGTCCTGTTCTTAGCATATTCTTTTCTTTAATTTCTTACTTCCACTCTCTGTATGTCAGACAACCAAAACGCCCACAATGCCCCGGGCCAGGCGGCAGCCCAGCCGCTGTATGTGCCCATCAAGCGACGCTCGTTTTTCCAGTATGCCGGCGCCACGGCCGGTGCCACAGCCCTGCTGCTCAGCGGCTGCGACGATGACGACGACAATAACGTTGACCCTAACGCCACGACGACTATTGATGTGGGCGCCCTGGGAGCCAACGATGTAGGTGTGCTGAACTATGCCTACGCCCTAGAGCAGCTCGAAGCGGCGTTTTACGCGCAGGTGCTCACCGGTGGCTACCTCACCAACGCCGCCACGCCGGCTGGTGAAAAGCAGATTTTTGCCGACCTGGCCCTGCACGAGAAAATCCATGCCGACTTCTTCAAAACCGCCCTCGC
>CAXUEM010000179.1:2762-6537 GCA_964249885.1 uncultured Hymenobacter sp.
AGACGTCGAGATGTTGAGAAGCGATTCCAGTATCGCCCTCGCCGGCAATGCCATTAAGGCCCTGACGCCGGACTTTTCGAAGATAGACTTTGCCCTGCGCAACGGCACGGCCAACGGCAAAATGGGCGTACTAGACGCCGCCATGGCGTTTGAGGACCTCGGCGTAGCGGCCTACAACGGCGCCGGCCGCTTCCTGCAGAATGCCGCCAACCTGACGCTGGCCGGCAAAATCGTGTCGGTGGAAGCCCGGCACGCGGCCCTGATTCGCGACATCATGAGGCCTAACTCGTTTGTGGCCGACGACGTGGTCAATTTCAACAAAACTGGTATCAACGCCCGTCAGGAAAAGTCGAAGCTACCCGCTGAAGTGCTGGCCGTTGCCAACACCTTCCTGGCCAAAGACTCGCAGGTGAGTGCGAACAACCTGAAGTAATTCGCCGCCCGCCTTCTCTCTTAACATTCGACTTATTCTGACTTTATCATGGACCTGCTTAAAATTTTCTCTGAAATTGAAAAAATCGACGGTGAGGTGTACGAGCGTTTCGACACCCGCCGCCGCGCCTTCAAGCACCTCGCTGGCTTGGGCAAAGCCGTAACGGCCGCCACCATGCCGGCCCTGCTGAGCACGATGTTTAACAAGGCCTACGGCCAGGGCAGCGCCGCCCTGACTACCGAAATGAAGGCCGTCCTGAACTTGGCCCTGCAGCTGGAGTATCTGGAGTTTTATTTCTACGACACGGCTCTAAAAACCCCGGGCCTGATTCCGGCAGCCAACCAGCCCGCCTTTACCATCATCCGCGACGACGAAGAGGGCCACATCAACGCCCTAAGAGCCGTGCTGGGTGCCGATGCCTTCCCCGACCCCACCGTGGCGGCTTTCGACTACACGGCCGGCGGCAAGCTCATGCCCTTCAGCAATTTCGCCATGTTCCTGGGCACGGCGCAGGCGTTCGTGGATACCGGCGTGCGCGCCTACAAAGGCGGGGCCCCCATCCTGATGCCGAACAAAGACATCCTGACGGCTGCCCTCAACATTCACTCGGTGGAAGCTCGGCACTCCTCGCACGTGCGCTCATTGCGCCGCGGCGGCTTTGCCGTAGCCGGCGAAGTTGCGGGCGGCACCGGCAACCTCAAGCCCAAGAGCTGGGTGGGTCTGCGCGAGAACGGCGGCCCCGTGCCGGCCGTGACCGCGCCGGTATATGGTCCTGGCAGCAACACCAACTTTCCGGGCGAGGACAATGTGACCCAGGGAAGCCCAGCTATCAATGTGCAAACTACCACCACCTACCCTACCGTCCCTGGCATCTCACTTTCGGACGCCATGAAGCAGGCCGCCGCTACAGAATCGTTCGACGAACCTCTAGACGGTGACACCGTGAGGAACATAGCCCGCAACTTCCGCTCCCTCCTGGGCCAGACCCGCGGCTTGTTTGCTTAAATAGCAAAAATGCGCATAAAAAAGCCCACCTCATAGGTGGGCTTTTTTATTGATATTTACCACAGATGCGGTAAGGCAGCTGGCCCAACTGCATCTGGTCCCCCGTAAATAGTGAAGTTGCTGCCATCTACGTTTGGGGAGGCTTCATCCCTTACAGTAAGTTGGCCATCTATTTCATAAGTCCATTTCACATCGGAAGCGGAAGCTGTGCTGAATACAGCATCGTTTGAGAGGAATACAGCACCTGGGAGAGCAATGGTATGAGTGCTACCTGCAAAAGAAGTAGTTGTTTGCCCGAGGTAATTATTGATAGAATCAGAGAATGTAAGTGTTTGGCTGCTAGCATTATTTACATATGCTTGTGCAGTATACTGGAGGTTATAATAAATATAAAATGTATTGTCTGTTGGGTACCACTTTCTTCTACCAAAACTGTAGTATTCATAGTCGGTTTCAAGGTGAAGGTAGGTTCTCCAATTTTGCGTATTATCATTGTCTGTTCGCGGAAATTCATCCGAAAATACACGGGTTGAGAAAGTAAATCTTCTAGGACTAGAGGTTCCTCCATAATAATCCCACCTTCTAATATATTTTGTAATCCACCCAGTTGTATTATCTTGGGTTGTCAAGTTAGAATTCTGACGTGATTTGGTGTTAAGCATTGCTTCCTTCCTAACAAGTCGTGAAGTAACGCTGTATTTCTTCGGCGATGTGCTAGGGTTTTGTTTGATATTCGATAATTCCTTATCAGAAGTAGCTTCGTGCTTAAATCCAAAACCATACCAGTATATCTTGTTTCCTACTTGATATTCTCCCTGTGGGTTAAGAAATGCAGTGTAAAAAACTGGAAATCCAAACTCCTCTATGATTTTGCTGGCAGGGGCGCCTCCCACTCCAACTGATTCTAAAGCCTCAAGATGAGTTTTTTCTTACTATAGGCGTAACGAAGAGATTGGAATCCAAGAGCATCTTCCCACTCTGCCATTGCCTTTTCATCCATCTTAGCTAAACAATTTAACGTTTGGTCAAGTGCTTTCTCGTTAGTGAACACTAGACGCCCTGCTACCAATCGGACACCCTCTGACATGGCTGCTGTTGCCGTGACCGTAGGTGAAACATCAAGTTTGTCAGCGCATCCCTGAAGTCCAATAATGACTAGTGCCAAGTAAAATTTTGAATTCTTCATGATGAAAGAAATTGATAGTGAGATGTTACATGACAAAAATACAAGGTTTTACTGAAATAGCAAACACTCTTTTAATGTAGTTATCTTTGCAACGGCTACGTCTGGGTGGCCTCAGATTTTTTGCATGACTTCTTTTTCCTCTTCAGCGGCCGGGCCGGCCCCGCTGCTCCGCCGCACTTTTCTGCGCGTCGCCGGCGTCTCGGCCGCGACGGTGGGCCTGGCGCTGGCGGGCTGCGGCGACGATGACGACCCCGAGCCGCCTACCAACGCGCCCGGCAGCCTCAGCTTTGGCAGCAGCCCCTCTAACCCCGACCTGCCCCTGCTGAACTATCTGCTCTTTATCAAGCAGCTGCAGTTTGCCTTCTACGACAAAGTAGTCCAGGCTTTTCCGGCCGACCTGAGCGCCCCCGAGCAGGCCCACCTGCGCGACCTGCGCGACCACGAGCTGGTGCACCGGCAGGTGCTGGCCGACGCCGCGGGCACCGGCGCCCTGAGCGTGCCGCCCTTTGAGTTCACCTCCGTTACGCTCACGTCCCGGGCCGGGGTGCTGGCCGCCGCCCAAAGCCTGGAAGACACCGGCGCCGGCGCTTTCCTGGGCATCCTGCGGCGCTTCACCAATGGCACTCGGTTCACCCTGGCGGCCCAGATGGCCTCCGTGGAAGCCCGGCACGCGGCCCTGGTGCGCGACCTGCGCACGCCGGGCAGCTTTAGCGGCGACGACCAGAACGACCTTGTCGTGACGGCCACTGGCCCGCTGGCCGGCCAGGCCGTGGCCCTGACGCCCGAGCAGGTGAGAACCGTGCTGGCGCCCTTCCTGCCCAATATTACCATCAACCTCGACTCGCTGCCCCGGGCCTAACCCCCTGCTGGCGGCCCGGCTTTCGTCTTTTCTCCATGAACCTGTTTTCCCTGCTCGATACCCTTAGTCCGGCTGCTACCGGCGCGGCCAGCCGCCGCCACCTGCGGCGCGGCGCCGGGCGCACGCTCGGACAGGCCCTGCTGGCCTCGGTGCCTCTGGCCGCGGCGCTGCCTGCCGTCGCCCGCCCCACCGAAACCGCCTTCGATACTCTGGGCCTGCTCCTCACGCTGGCCGACTTGCAATCGGCGCTGTTCACCCGGGCCCTGTACCAGCAGCCGGGCCTGGTTCCGGC
>CAXUEM010000180.1:0-6522 GCA_964249885.1 uncultured Hymenobacter sp.
GTTCCCAGGTGTAGGGCACCTGCGTATTGGTAAACACTAAGGCGGTTTCGCCGGCGGCCAGCTCCCGGCGCTGGTGGGCGTAGTGGTAGGTGGCGGGCCCGGTGCTGAGCGTGATTTTGAAAAAATCCTTGCGGCTGTACACGCCCATCAGCTCGAAATCGGAGATAAAATCTTCCAGCCGCCAGGCCCGAAAGTGCCCCCCGCTCCGCTCGTTGGCGGCCGGTGGCGTAGGCTTGTCAGCGTAATAGTCGGTCAACGTTTGCTGGTGCATCATCGCAATCGGGGGCTTCTCACTTAGGCATAACCAAAATGGTGTCCTATCTGATTATTTACGAGTGAATTACAGGAAGCACCTAGGCGCCCAACTCATGCACCCGCCGGTAGTCCTCCCCGTGCTGTCTGCTGTTGCGACAAATAAGCCTGGCTCTTTCCCCGCGCCAAAACCCAGTGAGTGCGCTGTCCGCTCGGGGCCAGGCGGTGACCACCAATGACGAGTGGGCGTTCCGCAACGAGGTGAGCCACGGCTTATTGCGACGTCATTACCCGCTGCTTTGACGCCCCTGGAGCACAAGCAAACCAACGCTAGCCATGTGCCCGGATTTCCTGCATTCTCACTCCTCCGGTTCGGCCGGCCCGGGGTGTGGTTCTTGGTCGCCGTCGCCGGAGGCAGCGGGCCAGCAGGGGAGGGGGCAGCTCAGTTATCCAGCTGCCCTAGCCTAGCGCGTGACGACGATTTTGCCCTGGGTTTTGCCGCCTTCCACTTCGCGCAGCGCGGCGGGCAGCTCGGCAAAAGGGAAGGTGCGCGCCACGTGCGAGCGCAGGCGGCCGTCGGCCAGGCGCTCGGCCAGGGCGGTTTGGTCGGCGCCGCTGGAGGCCACCAGCACGTTGTAGGCTTCCACGCCCTGGCTTTGGGCTTGGGCAATAAGCCCGGGGCTGATGCCCACGATGCTGGTGAGCCGGCCGCCGGGCTTCACCACTTGCAGCGAGCGGGACAGGTTGTCGCCGCCGATAGCGTCGAGCACGAAATCCACCGGCGCCACGGCGTCCTCGAATTTTACGCGGGTGTAGTCCACTACCTCATCGGCCCCGAGAGCGCGCACGAAGTCCACTTTGCCCGGCGAGGCCGTGCCGATGACGTAGGCGCCGCGCTCTTTGGCCAGTTGCACGGCGTAGTGCCCAACCCCGCCGGCCGCCGCGTGAATGAGCACGCGCTGGCCGGCGCTAACCTGGGCCTTGCCGAGCACCTGCCAGGCGGTCAGGGCGGCCAGGGTAGCGGCCACGGCGTCTGCATGGCTTACGCCGGCCGGCTTGCGGGCCAGGTGGCTGGCGGGCGCGGCCACGTACTCGGCGTAGGCGCGGCCGTGGCCGGGAAAATTCACCATGCCGAACACCGCGTCGCCGGGTTGGAACTGGGTCACGTTGGCTCCCACCTGCCTCACTTCGCCGGAAACGTCCCAGCCCACAATGGCCGGCCCGTCCGCCGTGATGGCGTTGTACATGGCGCCGCCGCGCGCCGTCTTATAATCAACCGGGTTGAGGCTCAGGGCTTTGGTGTGTATCAGCACCTCGTCGGGGCCGGGCGTGGGGGTAGGAGTGTCGGTCAGGTGCAGGCTGGACGAGCCGCTGGTGCCCTGGAGAAGATAGGCTTGCATGGCAAAAAGCGTAAGGAGGATTTAGGAAGGCAAAGTTTGCCGGGCCTGAGCACCGGTTTGTGGTATTGATAATGGAAAAGCCGGTATGAAGAGAGGATAATGGGCGTATTTCTAACTCTTATCGGCCACCAGATGCTACTTTTCGAAACGAAACCGCCCTTTCTTTCCCAGCATCATGCAAGTAGAGCAAGCCCACCTGCCGTTTGAACTGACGGTGGAAGAAGCGGCGCAGTGGACCAAACGTCCTCACCGGCACAATTTCTTCGAGTTGGTGTTCATCGAGGAGGGAGCTGGCTTGCAGTGCATCAACCACCAGCAGCACCCCTACCGCCAGCACGACGTCTTTCTGCTGCCGCCGCTCGACTGCCACTCGTTTCAGATTACGACGCCCACGCGCTTCGTCTTCCTGCGCTTTACAAACCAAGTTTTTATCCAGCACCGGGGCGGAGAGCTGGACTTCAAAGACTGGTTCCAGAAGCTGTCCTACATCCTGCTCAATTACAACAAGCTGCCCGGCGAGGTAGTCCAGTCCGGCCGCGACAAGCAGCACCTGCTGCACGCCTTGCAGCTCATCCGCGACGAGCACGCCCGGCGGGACGCCTTTTCCGCCACGCTCGTCCAAACGGCGCTGGTCACCATCCTCAACCTGCTCACGCGCCACATCGAAACCGCGCTGCTCACGCCCCTGGCCGGCAAAAGCGCGGCCAGCCAGCGGTTTGTGCGGGTGCTCAACCACATTCAGCACCATCTCTTTGATAACGCCGCTTTGCGCGTGGCCGCGCTGGCCCGGCAGGCAGGCATGTCGGCCACGTACTTCAGCGAGTACTTTCGCGCCCACGCCGGCGAGTCGCTGCAAACCTACCTAATTACCTCGCGGCTGAAAGTGGCCGAAGCGCGCCTGCTGCATTCCGACAATACGGCCAAGGAAATTGCCGCCGAGCTGGGCTTCACCGACACGAGTCATTTCTCGCGCACCTTCAAAAAGGTTTACGGCTGCACTGCTCAGGAATTCCGCCAGCGCGGCAGCTTTCAGCTGCTCAAAAGCCAGAGTCGCGTCCCGGCCCCCGCCGTTGGGTAGCGCCATTCAGGTGCTTGCGTGCTTTGGAATATTGTAGACGCCGCTGAACGTGCAGAAGGGAAAGGCGCGCTTCGATCCTGCGGACGTAGATAAGTGGATAGATAAATAGGGTGAAATTTTCCCCCAGGAGAAGAATTTCGCCCTATTTGCCGGCCCAATGGCCTTTCCTGACCTTTGCTAGCCGTTCAGCGGCATTTTTTCCGCTTCGCAATCCGCCGCCCCGGCAAATCTTCACCCTGCTACATGGAACTCTCGCACAAGGCCAAAGCCGCCGCCATTCAACACAGTATTGAACTTGGGCCGCGGGGGGCCGACGGCCTGGTAAACTCTACCCGCTACCGCCAGCACAATCCGCTCATCGGCGACGGCCGCGCCCCCATCGAGGCCCTGCACGCGCAGCTGCCCCACGACCAACTCTACGTGAACGTGGTGCGGGCCTTTCAGGATGGCGACTTCGGTTTCGTGCACGTGGACTACCATTTGTTCGGGCCCACCGTGGCGTTTGATATTCACCGGTTTGAGGATGGCCTCAGCGTGGAGCACTGGGACAATCTGCAGCCCACGCCCCCCGGCCGCAACAAAAGCGGCCGCACGATGACCGACGGCAAAACTCAGGTCCAGGACCACGCCAAAACTGAGCTTAATAAGGCAATAGCTCAGCGTTTTACCCAGGAAGTTCTGGTAGAAAACCAGCTCGCCAACCTCGTCGACTATTTCGCGGGCGACGCGCTGCTGCAGCACAACCCGCACATAGGCGACGGCGTGGCCGAGCTGCTGGCGGTGCGGGCCGAATGGGAGCAGCAGGGTACCCCCGCCCGCTTCGATACCATTCACCGGGTGCTGGGCGAGGGCAACTTCGTGCTGGTACTGAGTGAAGGAGTTTTTAAGGGCCTGCCCACCGCCTTTTACGACTTGTACCGGCTGGAAAACGACCGAATTGTGGAGCACTGGGACGTGGTGGAAGAAATTCCGGCGGAAGAGCACCGCCAGAACACCAACGGAAAATTCTAGCACCGGCCCGGCCGCCGGGCTGGTAAGCCCCCGGCCGATGTTTCGGGCGGGCGAAGGCTTGCGCGGGCCCGCGTCGTAGTCAACTCCACGAAATCAACCTGCTGGGTGCCGGCCGCCTCGGGCAGCACGAGCAACTCAAAAAAGTGGTGCCGGGACAGTAGCCGTGGCCAGGAGTTGGACATTGAAGCCAACTCCCGGATTCCAGGCAGATTCGGCATCCGCACTATCCTCATACTGCTTGTTTTTTTAAGAACGGCCAATTGGCAGACCAGCAAGTAAGTGTCGTGCCCAAGCACGTGCTGGCCCGCAAGCTCGACGCACAGCTAAGGGCCTGAGTCCGCTTGCCGGGCAAGATTCGGGCGGGCCCGGACCGCTGCCTGAACGTACCCCGATTAAGCTACAAATTTCCGCAATCCAGCTACGGCTGGCTACTAGCAGGACGGGACCTTTGTGCTGTACTAAAACGCAACACTCCCATGACTACCCAACCGCACCCCGCCGGCGCAACCGGCCCCGCACCCGCTCCCAAAATCTGGTTTATCACGGGCGCTTCCCGCGGCTTCGGCCGCGTCTGGACCGAAGCCATCTTGCAACGGGGCGATAAGGTCGCCGCCACGGCCCGCCAACTGGCCAGCATCGCCGACTTAAATGAGAAATACGGCGCCAACGTCTTGACGCTGGCCCTGGACGTGACGAACCCCGAGCAGGTAAAAACAGCCGTCGCGCAGGCGCACGCGCACTTCGGCCGGCTCGACATCGTGCTTAACAACGCCGGCTACTCCCTGGTCGGCACCGTGGAGGAAGCCAGCCTGGACGACATCCGGGCCATGTACGAAACCAATGTGTTCGGGGCCGTTTCCGTCATTCAGGCCGCGTTGCCCCTGCTGCGAGCGCAGGGCCACGGCCACATTCTGGGCACCTCCAGCGGCCTGGGCCACGTCACGCTGCCGGTCATTGGCACCTACTGCTCGTCCAAGTGGGCGTTCGAGGCGATTCACGAGAGCTTGGCCGCCGAAGTAGCCCCGTTCGGCATCAAGGTTACCATCATCGAGCCGGGGGCTTATGCCACCGATTTTGGCAGCCCGGAGTCGCTGCGCTTTGCCGCCGGCCTGGACGTGTACGCCGACTTCAAAAAAGACTTTTTCGCCCGCCTGGGCAGCGCGGAGCGCGGCGACCCGGCCGCAACTCCGGCGGCCCTTTTCGCCGTGGCCGACGCCGAGCAGCCGCCCCTGCGCCTGTTCCTGGGCAACCAGAACCTGCCCTGGGTGCGCGGCGCCTACGCCGAGCGGCTGGCCACCTGGGAAGCCTGGGAAACCGTGGCCAACGCGGCGCAAAGCGTCGCCAAGTAAACCGCCACGGGTGGCCGGCAGTTGAGGTAGCTGCCGGTTGCCCGTGGCCTTACACGATAAAAATGAAAAAGCCTGAAAACGCCCCGCTGCGGTTTGCCTCCTTGTCCGAGGCGCACCGGGCCCTGGGCTTGCCCCAGCCCCAGCATCCGCTCATCAGCCTGGTGAACCGCGCCGGCGCCCCCGTGGGGGGCGTCAGTTCTCACCCCGCCCACGTGCTGAGCTTCTACAAAATCTCCTACCGGCCTAAGTTGAGCAGCAAACTCAAGTACGGGCAGGGGTATTATGATTTCGACGAGGGCGGGTTGATGTTCGCCGCCCCCGGCCAGATTGTCGGCGGCACCGACGAGCAGGAGGTGGGCGCGTGCTCTCAGTACACCCTGCTGGTGCATCCCAACTTCCTGGCGAGCTACCCCCTGGCCAAAAAAATCCGGCACTACGGCTTCTTCACCTACGCGGCCAATGAGGCGCTGCACGTATCGGAGCCGGAAAAAGAGTTGCTCTTCTCGCTCTTTAAGGCAATGGAAGAAGAGCTGGCCGGCCGCCTCGACGAGTTCAGCCAGGACGTAGTCGTGGCCCAGCTGGAGCTGCTGCTCAACTACGCGAACCGCTTCTATAAGCGCCAGTTTCTGACCCGCAAAGCCGTGCACAGCGACCTGTTGCAACAGCTGGAGGAAACCCTGGCGGCCTGCTTCAACCACGCGGACCTGGCCAGCCGGGGCATCCCCACGGTGCAGTACCTGGCCGGGCAACTGAACGTGTCGCCCAGCTACCTGAGCGATATGCTGCGCGCACTGACTGGCCAGAGCGCCCAGCAGCACATCCACGACAAGCTCATCGAGCAAGCCAAGGAAAAGCTCGCCACTACAAGCTTGTCGGTGAGCGAGGTGGCCTACGCGCTGGGCTTCGAGCACCCGCAGTCTTTCAGCCGGTTTTTCAAAACCAAGACGGCCCTCTCGCCCCTGGCGTTCCGGCAGTCTTTCCAGCCCAATTGAGTTCGGCAACGCTGCCAACCCGGACAACCCGGGCGGTGAATCCGGGGGCCTGCTAAGAGGCCAACACTCAGACGCCGACGAGTTGACGACGCACCTCGGCCGGCAGGTGGGGCAGGGCCAGCACGTCGGCCAGCCGGCCGGCCTCGACCGTGCGCACGAGCAGCAGCTGCGCGATTTCCTGGATGGTGATGGTGGTCGGCGCTTGTTCGAGCAGCGTCAGCTGGTCGCCGGCCTGCACGGTGCCGGGCGCCTCGACCCGCAAATAAATGCCGGGCCGGCCGGCACGGGCAAAGCGGGCGGCCATGCCGGCGTCATCAAAGCGCAGGTTGAGCTTGTAGCAGGGCTGCCGCGGCTGCACGGCCCGCAGCCGGGCCGTACCCAGGCCGAACACGTCGCCGACGCGCACCTCGGTTTCGAGCAGGCCCTCCGTGGTCAGGTTC
>CAXUEM010000181.1:0-481 GCA_964249885.1 uncultured Hymenobacter sp.
CCGCCAAGTGGGCCGCCCGTCGGAGGTGTTCGCCAGGCCGGGCTCGGTGGAGGTTACCACCAGCTCTACCGTAGTCGGCAGCTCAGCCGTGAGGGGCTGCTCGGTTTCGGCGTGGAAGAGGATGGTGGCCACCTGGCCTTCCTTCATTAAGTCAGCAAACGGCACCATGGCCTCGGGCAGCACCACCTGCTCGAAGTTCTCGCTGTCCATGAACGTGTAGCCGTAGTCGTCCTTGAACAGGAACTGGTGCGGGCGCTGCTCGACGCGGGCGGTTTCGACTTTCACGCCGGCGTTGAAGGTGTTGTCGAGCACCTTGCCGGTCTTGATGTTGCGCAGCTTGGTGCGCACGAACGCGGGGCCCTTGCCGGGCTTGACGTGCTGAAATTCAGTGATGACGTGCAGCTCGCCGTTGTAGTTGAGCACCAAGCCGTTGCGAAAGTCGGCGGTAGAAGCCATTTTGGATAATTAAAAGTTAAGAGTT
>CAXUEM010000181.1:491-2633 GCA_964249885.1 uncultured Hymenobacter sp.
TAATTTTCACTCTTAACTTTTAACTCTTAACTGAATCATACGCCCATTTCACGTACAGCGCGCCCCAGGTGAAGCCGCCGCCGAAGGCGGCCAGCACGAGGTTGTCGCCGCGCCGGAGCTGGCTTTCGTAGTCGGAGAGGCAGAGCGGAATGGTGCCGTTGGTGGTGTTGCCGTAGCGCTGAATGTTGAGCATGACCTTATCGGGGCCCACGCCCATGCGGCTGGCGGTGGCGTCGATGATGCGCTTGTTGGCCTGGTGGGGCACGAGCCAAGCCACATCGTCGCGGGTGAGGCCGTTGCGCTGCATAACCTCGGCAGCCACGTCGGCCATGCGGGTCACGGCGAACTTGAACACCGTGGCGCCTTCCTGGTACACGTAGTGCTCGCGGTTAGCCACGGTTTCGGCCGTGGGCGGGCGGCGGCTGCCGCCGGCTTTCTGGTGCAGAAACTGCTCGCCGGTGCCGTCGGTGCGCAGCACCTGGTCGAGCACGCCGTAGCCGTCGGGGCTGGGCTCCAGCAGCACGGCGCCGGCGCCATCGCCGAAGATGATGCAGTTGGCGCGGTCGGTGTAGTCGATGATGGACGACATCTTATCGGCGCCCACCACCACCACTTTCTTGTAGGTGCCGCTCTGAATGAACTGGGCCCCGGTGGCCAGCGAGAACAAAAAGCCCGAGCAGGCCGCCTGCACATCGTAGCTAAAGGCCCGGGTGGCGCCCACGCCGGCCGAGATGATGTTAGCCGTGGCCGGAAACACGAGGTCGGGCGTGGTGGTGGCGCAAATCAGCAGGTCAATGTCTTCAGCGCGGGTGTTGGTTTTGTCCAGCAACTGCTGCACGGCCTTGATGCCCATCACCGACGTGCCCTGGTTGTCGCCCTTCAGGATGCGGCGCTCCTCGATGCCGGTGCGGGTTACTATCCACTCGCTGGTGGTGTCCACCATGGTTTCCAGCTCCTGGTTGGTGAGGCGGTATTCGGGGACGTAAGACCCGACGCCGGTAATGGCCGCAGTTAGCTTCATAAGGCAAAGAAAGGCAGCAATTCAAAAAAGTCCGGCCTGGGGCCGGACTTTTCCTTGTTTTTGAGTGGCCAGCAGGGGGAAGCCCCCGCCCGGCCCCGGGTGGGGGCTACGATTTAAACGTATCCTTCATCTGGTCGGCAATGCCGGAGTGGGCCATCTGGTAGCCCTGCAGCAGCATGTTGCAGATGGCCAGCGGGGTGCTCACGCCGTGGCCGATAATGGCGTTGTCGTTGATGCCCAGAATGGGCGAGCCGCCGATGGCCTCGTAGTTGAACTTGGCAAAGAACGGGTCCATCTGCAGCTGCTTTTCGGCCATTACTTCGTAGATGGACTCGGCCATTTTCAGCATGGCGTTGCCCACGAAGCCGTCGCAGACCAGCACATGAGCCTTGTCGTTGAATAGGGCGCGGCCCTCGATATTGCCCACAAAGTGCAGGGGCGGATTCACTTTCAGCAGCTGGTGGGCGGCCTGCGTGACGGCCGTGCCCTTGCCTTCTTCCTCGCCCAGGCTCATCAGGCCCACTTTGGGCTGCTCGATGCCCAGCACGTATTTGGCGTACAAGGAACCCAACTCGCCGAATTGCTCCAGCATCTCGGGCTTGCAGTCGGCGTTGGCGCCCACATCCAGCAGGATGCCGAAGCCGCCGCTGAGCTTGGGGACGAAATTGGCAATGGCGGGGCGCAGCACGCCCGGTACCGCCTTCACCGTGAACATGGCGCCCACCAGCATGGCGCCGGTGTTGCCGGCCGAGCAGAAAGCCTCCACGGCGCCGCTGTGCAGCAGCCGGTAGCCCACGGCAATGCTGGAGTCCTGCTTCTGCTGAAAGGCTTTGGCCGGGTGCTCGCCCATGTCAATGACCTGGGAGGCGGGCTCGAATTGGAGCAGGGCTTGCGCGTCGGGGCCGAGTTCGGCCAGCAGGGGGTGCACGGCCTCGGGCTGGCCGATGAGCACAATTTGGGCCTTGCCGGCCAGCTCACGGGCGGCCAGCAGGCCCCCCGCTACGGCAGCCTGCGGGGCAAAGTCGCCCCCCATAGCGTCCAGGGCTATTTTCATGTTCGTCGAAGAGTTCGCAGATAACAACGGGCAGTTAGCCAACCGGCCGGCGCGGCCCCTGCTACAA
>CAXUEM010000181.1:2643-6514 GCA_964249885.1 uncultured Hymenobacter sp.
CGTCGCTCATGCTTTTGATCCGCTAACGCGGATGCCGCACCGGCCCGCACCCCCCCCCCCCCCCCCCCCCCCCCCGGCCGGTGGTGGCGCGAAGTAACGACTTCGCCGGCTAACGGCAAGCTATTCGGTGTCGCTGTCGTCGGCGGCCGGGGCCGCGGCGGCCACTTTCGAGTAGTTTTTGATGGCCAGCACGCCGTTGCGGTACAGGTCGCCATCGACGATGTAGGCTTTGTGGCGCAGGTGCAGCTCGCCGGTGTTGGGGCAGATGGTGACTTGCTTGGGAGTCAGCTTGTAGTGGGTGCGGCGCTTGTCGCGGACGGCGGTAGAAGTGCGGCGCTTAGGATGAGCCATGGTCTTCGGAAATTATGAGTTATGAATTACGAATGATGAGTTGGGGGCGACTCAAGGCGCCTAAGTTCAGGCTGCTAGTTCAGGTTTTTCAGGGCGGCCCAGCGCGGGTCTTCGTCGTCCTCATCCTCGTCGCTGCCTTCGCTGCGGGTCGAGAAGATGAGCTTGGTTTCGGCGGCGGGGTTTTCGTCGGGCTCGTTCTGGAAACGCGGGTGCAGCTTTTTCATGGGCAGGGCCAGCCCGATGTAGTCGTAGAGGTGCTGGGCCAGCGGCAGCGTCTGGGTCTCGGGCGTGATTTGCAGCACGTCGTCGTCCAGCTCCTTAGCCTCGTCGCCGTAGCGCACCAGCAGGGTGTTGTCGAGGCTCAGCGGCTGGTCGAACTCGTCCAGGCTGCGGTCGCAGGTCAGGCGCACGGTGCCCTCGATGTGAAAGTTGAAGGTCAGCAGCCGGTCGGTTTTAATCAGCTCCACGTCGGCGTGCAGGTTGCCGTCGGCAATCAGCTCGCCTTTGGGATCAAACTCGGCGAAAAAGTCGCGGTCCAGCTCGTACTCAAAATGGTAGGTTTTGAGCGCCAGATGGGCGATGGGCAAGTTGAATTGAGCGTCTTTTTTCACGGCTGGCCGGATAGCAGGGGGCAAAAGTACGGAATTACGGCCGCTTTTCAAAAGATGGAAGGTGAGGGCCCGCCAGTTGGGGCCAGACGTAGCGGCCTACGCCCCGCGCCCGGCCGCGGCCAGTTGGCGCGCCTTGAGCACGTCACAGGCCAGGTACACCGCCGCGCGGAACGAGCTTTCATCGGCCTTGTACTGCCCGGCGAGGCCGTAGGCGGTGCCGTGGTCGGGCGAAGTGCGCACCACGGGCAGGCCGGCGGTGAAGTTTACGCCCCGCTCGAAGGCGAGGAGCTTGAACGGAATCAGGCCCTGGTCGTGGTAGAGCGAGAGCGTGGCATCGAACTGCTTGAACTGCAGGGTGCCGAAGTAGCCGTCGGCCGGGTAGGGGCCATAGACGAGGTGGCCGTCGTGCTCGAACTGCCGGATAAGGGGCCGCACCACCTCCAGCTCCTCGCGGCCCAGCAGGCCGTTCTCGCCGGCGTGCGGGTTGAGGCCCAGCACGGCCACGCGCGGCTTCAGGATGCCAAAATCCTGCTTCAAGGATTTCAGCAGCAGGTTAATTTTCGTGCGCAGCAGGTCAGCGGTGAGGCGGGCGGGCACGTCTTTGAGCGGCAGGTGGCCCGTGACGGTGGCCACGCGCAGGCCGGCGGCTTCGTCGGTGAGCAGCATCAGGCTTTCGGGCGCGTCGAAGTAAGAAGTTAGAAACTCGGTGTGGCCGGGAAAGCGAAAGTTGTCGGCCTGGGTGTTGTCTTTGCTGATGGGCGCCGTCACGAGGCCGTCGAGCCGGCCGGCTTTGAGGTCGCGGCTGGCGGCAAGCAGGCTCTCGCGGGCCGCGGCGCCCGAAGCGGCGCTGGGCTTGCCGGGGCTGAGCGTGTGGTCCTCGTCCCAGCACGTGACGGCGTTGAGGCGGCCGGGCGCGATGTCGGCCGCGTCGCGCAGCTGCCGGAAAGTGAGGTGCTCGGCGTCGGGCGCGGCGGGGAAATCATCAAAGAGCACCGTCGCTGTGCCGTACACCACCGGCGTGCAGTGCTGGAGCAGGCGCTCGTCGAGCAGGGTTTTGTAAATGACTTCGGGGCCGATGCCGGCGAGGTCGCCGACGGAAAAGCCGAGGCGGGGAAGTTGAGAAGGCATATGTTAATTAGAACGTCATGCAGAGCATTCTGCGCCCAAAGCAAAAACGCAGCGAAGTCGAAGCATCTCTACCTCACTAGTAAACAGCTGACCGCAACGAAGCGGTAGAGATGCTTCGACTTCGCTGCGCTACGCTCAGCATGACGTTCAGTTACTCAATTGCCCTTTTAAAAACGCATACAGCAGCCGCACGCCCACGCCGGTGCCGCCCTTGCCGCGGTAAGAGTCGGGGGCGGTGAGGTAGGCGGGACCGGCGATGTCGAGGTGCAACCAGGGCGTGCCCTCGATGAAGCGCTCCAGGAACTTGGCGGCCGAAATCTGGCCGGCTTCGGCCTTGCCCAGGTTGCTGATATCGGCAATGTCGGACTTGATGTGCTCGGCGTAGTCGTCCCAGAGCGGAAACTCCACGGCGCGCTCGTGTACGTGGTGGCCGGCCTGCAGGAGCTCAGGGGTGGTTTCAACCGAAGCCGTGCCCATCAGGGCCAGGGCTTCGGTGCCGAGGGCACGCACGGCGGCGCCGGTGAGCGTGGCCAGGTCGATGACCAGCAGGGGGTTGTATTTTTTGGCGAAGTGCAGCGCGTCGGCCAGAATCATGCGGCCTTCGGCGTCGGTGTTTTTCACTTCCACCGTCAGGCCCGAGTGCATGGTGATGACGTCGCCGGGCGCGTAGGCCAGGCCGCCGGGGCGGTTGTCAGTGGCCGGCACCAGGCCGATGACGTGCAGCGGTACCTGGTTACGGGCCAGGGCGTAGAGCACGCCGGCCACGGCGGCGGCCCCGGCCATGTCGCACTTCATCATGTCCATGGCGCCCGGCGTGGGCTTGAGGCTCAGGCCACCGGTGTCGAAGACCACGCCCTTGCCCACCAGCACGTAGGGTTTTTCGTTTTGGGCGTTTGCGGGCTTGTGCTCCAAGATGCTGAAGGTGGGCGGCTCCGGCGAGCCCAGGTTCACGGCCAGCAGGCCGCCCATGCGCAGGGCCTGAATCTTGGCCAAATCCAGCACCTCGGTGTGGTAGCCCGCTTCTTCGCCGGCCGCCAGCATCTGCTCGGCCAGTTGCTCGGCGTTGAGCTTGTTCAGGGGCATGTTCACCAGGTCGCGGGCCAGCAGCACGCCGGCCAGCAGGCCCTGCAGCTCGGTCACGGCCGCCTCGGAAGCGGCTTCGCCGACCAGCGTGAGCGTGGTAAGCGTCGCGGCTTTCCGCGACTTTTCGTCGGTTTTGTAGCCTTCGAACTCGTAGGCCGTCAGGGCCAGCGCCTCGGCCAGGGCCAGGGCGGCCGGCGCGTCGCCGGTCAGGTTGTGAATAAAGACGGCGGCTACTTTTTCGGCTTTGAGCTGGGCGTGCAGCTTGTGGCCCTGGCGGCGCAGGGCTTCGAGGCGGCGCTCCGGCGTGGGCTTGTCCTCGGCCACCACAAAGTAGTGGTGGTGCGAAAAGTGGTTGAGGTGAACGAGCTTTTGCTCTTGGGTCAGGGCTTGTTCGACGTAGCGGCGGGCGGCTTCGGGCAGGTCGCCGGCCGCGGCGGCGGGCAGCGTGGTGGTGCCGGCGGGCAGTATGAACACCTGGGTGGCATCGGCCGGGGCAGTGGCGGCGTAGGAAAGCTGAAGCGACATGAGCGGGACGAAGGCAGGGCCAGTAGGTTGGGGCCACGAAGGTAGCTAGCCGCGCCGCCCGCGGCCGATGCGCCGGCTGATATTATTGAGAGTGTGATTAGCGTGCGTGAACAGTGAGTAATAAACGAGTCATGCTGCGACAAACTCAGCATGACAATTTTATTGCTCTAGAT
>CAXUEM010000182.1:0-6509 GCA_964249885.1 uncultured Hymenobacter sp.
ATCGGGCCGGGCCGCGCGCCGGGCCGCTTCCTGGCCGGGCGCCAGCACCTGCCCCAGGGCGACGCCCCCGTGAACCTGCTGCACCTGACCGATGCGGTGGGCGTGCTGGAGTGCATCCTGCAAAGCCAGGCCTGGGGGCATACGTTTAATGTGTGCGCCGCCGACCACCCGCGCCGACGCGACTTCTACCCCGAAGCGGCCCGGCGCCTGGGCCTGGAGCCGCCCACCTTTGCCGAAAACGGCGGCAGCAGCAAAACCGTGGACTCTACGCTGCTGCGCAGCGTGCTGCCCTACCCCTTCAAGCACGACAACCTGCTGGCAGCACTAGATTACTGCTAACTGCCGCGGGCGGGCTTTCGGACAGGAGTAATGGGGCAGATGTTGGCGGGCTCCTGCCGGCTTTCGGCCGGCCAGCAGGGGGTCGTACCTTTGCGGAGTGAATAATCTGCCTGACCTGCACAACTCGGTAGCCGTCATTGGCGGCGGGGCAGCCGGCTTTTTCGGGGCCATTGCCTGCGCCGAAGCCGACCCAAAACTTACCGTTTATCTGCTGGAGAAAACCGGCAAAACGCTGGGCAAGGTGCGCATTTCGGGCGGCGGGCGCTGCAACGTCACCCACGCCTGCGAAAGCGCCGCCCAGCTCGTGCAGCACTACCCGCGCGGCGGCCGGCAGCTCAAGGAAGCGTTCCAGCAGTTCGGCGTGCCGGATACCGTGGCTTGGTTTGCCCGGCGCGGCGTGCAACTCAAGACCGAGGCCGACGGCCGCATGTTCCCCGTCACCGACAGCAGCGAAACCATTGCCCGCTGCCTCGAAGACGCCGCCCGGCAGGCCGGCGTCCGGGTGCTGCTCAACACTGCCGTCGAGGCCATCGCGCCCCGGCCAGCAGGGGGGTTCACGCTTAAGATAACCGGGGCGGGCGCGGCCAGCCAGCCGGAATTACACGTAGCACGCCTGCTCATTGCCACTGGCGGCCACCCTAAGTCGGGCGGCTACGACTGGCTGCGCGCCCTGGGCCACAGCATCGCCGAGCCGGTGCCTTCGCTGTTCACCTTCAACGTGCCGGCCTCGCCCTTGCGCGAGCTGCCGGGCTTGAGCGTGCCGCTGGCCCGGGTGCAGCTGGCCGGCGAAAAGCTGCAGTACGAGGGGCCCGTGCTGGTGACGCACTGGGGCCTAAGCGGGCCGGCCGTGCTCAAGCTCTCGGCCTGGGGCGCCCGCCGCCTGAGCGAGCTGCAGTACACCGGCACGGCGCTAATCAACTGGCTGCCCGCGCATACCGATGAAACCCTGCGCGCCTGGCTGCAGGACTACCGCCACCAAAACGGCCGGAAAACCATCCTCGCCAACCCCCTGCTGGGTTTGCCCCAGCGCCTGTGGCGCACCCTGGCCACCGAGGCCGGCGTGCAAGCCGAAACCCGCTGGAACGAGCTGCCCGCCAAAGCCCAGAGCCGCCTGCTGGAGCTGCTGCTGCGCACCCCGCTGGGCGTGCAGGGCAAAACCACCCACAAAGACGAGTTCGTGACCTGCGGTGGCATCCCGCTCCCGGAAGTCGAAATGAAAACCATGCAGAGCCGGCGGGTGCCCGGCCTGCATTTCGCCGGCGAGGTGCTGGATATTGATGGCATCACCGGGGGCTTTAATTTCCAAGCGGCCTGGACGACCGGCTGGCTGGCGGGGCGGGCCGTGGCGGCCGTTGTTTCGTCCGGCCTCTGATTCATCCGCCTGGGCGCAGATAATGCGGCGCGCAACCCTCCCGCCGATTTGCTAGTAAAGACAGCCACAATCAAACACCACTTTACTCTCTTCGCATGGAAGCCAAAGCCACTCAAACCCTGCTCAACGAGCTAGTTGAAACCCTGAAAGAAGGCGAAAAAGGCTACGCCGAAGCCCTGACGGACGTAGAGGACGCCGACCTCAAAGCCACGTTCAAGGAGTTTGCACTGCAGCGCTCAGGCTACATCAATGAAATTGAGGACCAGATGCTTAAGCTGAATCTGAATCCCGACGAAAGCACTTCGGTCACGAGCAAAGTACACCGCGCATTCATCAACCTCAAAGGCCTGGTAACCGGCAAGGACCGCGCCGCCATCCTCAACGAGTGCGAGCGCGGCGAAGAGTACGCCGTGAAAGCCTACCAAACCGCTTTGAAAGCGGAAGGCCTGCCCAGCGCCCTGCAAGGCGTGATTGAAAAGCAGTACCAGGGCGTACAGGCTGCCCTCACCAAAATCAAGTCGTTGAACACGGCGGCTAAATAAATCATAGGTGGGGCAGATGAAGCCGCCGATGTTGCAGATGACCGCCTGACGGCAAATTGATTCTGTTAAATTTGGTTTTGCTGATAAACAAAAAAGCCGCTCAAATTGAGCGGCTTTTTTTGTTTATCAACCTATCGCAAGTCAATCAGGCGGTCATCTGCGGAATCAGCGACTGCATCTGTGATTTATTCGTCGAAGTCATCCTTGCGGGGAGCCCGGGGCGGGGCGCTGTCCTCGCGACGGGGGAAAGAGCTGCCGCCGCGGCTAAAGCCGCCACCCTCGCCGTCGCGCTTGCCCTTGTAGCCGCCACCGTAGGACGAGCCGCCCTCACGCGGACCGCCGTAGGAGCCGCCACCGGCGTTGCCGCCGCGGTAGCCACCGCCCTCGCCGTCACGCTTGCCCTTGTAGCCGCCACCGTAGCCGCTGCCGCCTTCACGGTTGCCGTAGGAACTGCCGCCGCGGTTGTAGCCGCCGCCGTAGGAGCTGCCACCGCCCTCGCCGTCACGCTTGCCCTTGTAGCCACCGCCGTAGGACGAGCCGCCCTCACGCGGGCCGCCGCCGTAGCCGCCTTCGCGGTTGCCGAACGGGCGGGCAGGGCGGTTTTCGTTGGCGCCGCCGAAGCCGCCGGGGCCGCCGCGGGTAGTGCCTTCCTGCCGGGCCTCGCCTTCCTGCACCGGCGTGGCAATGTTAAAGGCCACGGGCCGGCCCTGGATGCTGGTGCGGCCGAGGGCATTCACGATGTCCTGAGCAAATTCCGAAGGCACTTCCACGAAGCTGAACTTATCATACAAGGCGATGTCACCCACCTTGCCGCCGCGCATATCGATGGTTTCGCCAATCAAATCCACGATGTCGCGGGGGTGAATGCGGTCCTTCTTGCCCATGGTCACGAACAGGCGCGTGAAGCCGGGGCGGGCCGCGCCGGCCGTGCGGCCGGCGTCGAGGCTCTGCTCGGCGCGCTTGTCCTCCTTCATGCTCATTTTCAGCAAAGCCGCCGCGATGTCGAGCGAGGTAATTTCCTCGCTCTGGTCGAGCAGGCGCTGCACCCGGCCCACGTACTTCTCCAGGTTGCCTTTCTCGATAACGTCCTGAATCTGCTTCAAAAACAAGGTGGTTTTCACCTCCGACACATCCGCAAACGAAGGCACCTGCTCCAGCTTAATCTGCGCCTTGGTAAAGCGCATGATGTCGCGCAATTTGTAGATGTCGCGCCCGCTCACGAAGGTGAACGCGCGGCCCGACTTGCCGGCCCGGCCGGTGCGGCCGATGCGGTGCACATAGTATTCCTCGTCGGCGGGCAGGTCGTAGTTAAACACGGCTTCCACGTTGTCCACGTCAATGCCGCGAGCGGCAACGTCGGTGGCCACGAGGATTTCCAGGGTGCTTTTGCGGAATTTATCGAGCGTGTTCTGGCGCTGCTGCTGGCTCATGTCGCCGTGCAGACCTTCGGCGAAGTAGCCTTTGGCCTGCAAATCAGCCACAATTTCATCCACCATGCGCTTGGTATTGGCAAATACAATCGTTGATTTCAGATTGTACATGTCCAGAATGCGCGTGAGCACGTCCTTTTTCTGCGGGCCGCGCACCTCGAAGTAGCTCTGCTCGATGTTGGTGACGGTCATGGCCTGGTGGTTGACTTTCACTACCTGCGGGTCGCGCTGGTACTTCTTGGTCAGCTCCATAATCGGCTTGCTCATCGTGGCCGAGAAAAACACCGTCTGGTGGTTTTCGGGCATCTTGGTCAGCACAAACTCGATGTCCTCGCGAAAGCCCATGTCGAGCATCTCGTCGGCTTCATCCAGAATGATTTTCGACACTTTATCGAGCTTGAGCGTGCCGCGCTCGATGTGGTCCATGACGCGGCCGGGCGTGCCAATCACAATTTGCACGCCGCGCTCCAGCGCCCGGAACTGCCGGTCGTAGGAACTGCCGCCGTAAATCGGCACCACGGAGAGGCCGGACTTGTACTTGCCCAGCTTCTGGATTTCGCCCGATACCTGCACCGCCAATTCGCGCGTGGGGCAGAGCACGAGCACCTGCACGTCGCGGGAGTTGGTGTCCACGCCCTCGATGGCGGGAATGGAGAAGGCGGCGGTTTTGCCGGTGCCCGTCTGGGCTTGGCCAATAACGTCGCGGCCGGCCAGCAGGGCCGGAATCGCGCCCGCCTGAATCGGCGAGGCTTCTTCGTAGCCCATTTCGGTGATGGCGCGCTGCACTTCCGCCGAGAGGTTGAGGCTCTCGAAGGTGATTTTTTCTTTTTCGGTTTCCATTAAAATCGGAAATGTGTTGGGGAATAGAGACTACGCTCTGAAAACAGCCGGCTCAGTGCCATTTCTTCCCCCTCCACTCACACGACGATAAGGCGGAAACAACGACCAGAAAATCAACGAGGCCAACAACTTAGGCGGGCAGCTATAGCTACCGGCAACGTAGGCCATTCTCAAATGCGGGTGCAAAGATATGGGTAATAACCGGCAAAAGCTAATGAAGCAAGAATATAGGCAGAAGAACGTCATACTCCTACTGCGCCTCTGCTCAGCATGACGTTCTTCTACCAGAATACCATAACGCAAAAAAGGCCCGCCTCCAGCGGAGACGGGCCTTTTCAAAACACTTAAACTAAACCTAGATAAGCGATACTTTCACCGCGTTCGGGCCTTTTTTGCCCTGGGCTACTTCGTATTGCACTTTGTCGTTTTCGCGCAGTTGGTTGACCATCAGGTCAGAAACGTGAACGAAGATGTCTTCGCCCGTCTCGTCGTTTTTGATGAAACCAAAACCTTTGGTCTCATTGAAGAATTTTACCGTGCCGGTAGCCATAAAAGGGGGTGTATGAAGGTGTCGTCAAGTAGATGCCGGAAAACGGAAAGCACAACGAGATGACACGCACCTACCTACTGCCAACCGCAAGAACATTGCTTCTTGAGTTGGGTCAAAGATAGACATAAGTTTTGGAATGCATGGGGCTGAGGTTCGGATGCCCGAATGTTGTTTAGGCGGGGCCGGCTGGCCGTGCTCCTCCCCCTGCTGGCCTCGTTCGGCAAGTTACCGCAGAGGTGCGCAGTGCTTGCGCCGAGGTGCGCGGAGTGCCTATCCCGGCGCTACCTTGCGCTATGGCCGATGCTTTCCGCTTTTCGCACCAACTTACCGTCGTGGCGGCCGACCTGGACGAGCTGGGTCACGCCAACAACGTGCAGTATCTGCGCTGGGTGCAGGACGTGGCCGCCGCCCACTGGCGGGCCGCCGTGCCCGCTGAAGCCCTGGGCCGCTACCGCTGGGTGGTGCGCGAGCACCGCATCCGCTACCTCAAGGAAGCCCTGGCCGGCGACGTGCTCCGCGTCAGCACCTGGGTCAGCGAAACGCACGGCGCCCAAAGCCTGCGCCACACCCGCCTCGAACGCGAGGCCGACGGCGCCCTGCTCTGCGAAGCCGAAACCCAGTGGGTGCTGCTCGACCCGCAGAGCCGCCGCCCGGTGCGGATAAGTACGGAGGTAGTGGGGTGGTTGCAGCAAGAAATCAGGTAGCTACTTTGCTAAATATGAAATCCTGACCGATAAAATAGCACTCGCCAAAAGTTAATAGCTTAAGAGGAATCCTATTGGCAAGCGCATTAGCATTGGTTAGACCTTCAAATTCCAGAAAGTAAGGGTTCCTACCATATTTGCGCAGCCAGTCAGCATAGTATTCAAGCAACCTTTTTGGGCCTTTGGCAAATAGTGCTTGTTTACTTCTACATTTCTCAAGCGAGCTGCCAATGAATGCCTCAACGCATAGCCATTCACCGAAAACCTCTTGGTGGAGGGCATAAAAGTTAGCTGCTAATATTTCTGCTGATTCCGCAGCACCATTAATATAAAGCTCCGCTTCATCATCTGTGAACTTCCAGAGCAAGAAATGGTCATTGTATACTCTCATGAATTCATTCCTTGTTTTAACTACTCTATCCTCTTGCAAATTTACCACTCTTAAAATCCAAGTTTGCGCGCTTGAATTACCCGTAGGATAAATTTCAAATTTTACTACTAAATCTTCGTCAGTGTAAGTTGTTGATTTTATCATCAATCCGTTGTTTTCCCAGTGCTCCATGCCTGCAAAATGAGTTTGGAGTTCTTCCGGCAATATCTCATCTGTAATTTCCATCACTAATAAGTTTTGTAGCTAAGCGTCATTGATATGCCCGCCACCTTCCGCATCTATTCTTCCTCCGCCGGGTCCGGCAAGACCAACAGCATCTCCAGGCTCTCTCACCCTCTGGC
>CAXUEM010000183.1:0-535 GCA_964249885.1 uncultured Hymenobacter sp.
ACGAAACGGCAGCCAGTGCCGCCGGAAGAGTAGATTTCAGATAACGCATAGTTGCCAAAGGGTTAGAACGCCGGACCGGGGTTGCACGGCGGCGCACTTTTGTTTGCAAAGGTCGGCAAGGTTCAGGGCCGCGCCGTCATGGCTGCCCCCGGCCAGCAGAACGGCTACGCCCGGGCCGCCACGACACCGGCAACTTGGATCAGCAGAGCCAGCAGGGGGCGCCAAGCTGCTACCCCCTGCTGGCTCCCGCGCCGAACGGCCGCCGGCCGGGTGCGCCGGCCGGATTTCAACGGCACTTGCCCCGCGCTCGTACCTTTGCTGAACCGCCCGGCATTCAGAATCAATCAATTTGCGGGCGCGGCGGTTATCACCGTCCCGAAGTACCTAATCCGCTGCCCCTGATGATAGTTGAACCCGGCCCGCTGCTGGCGCAGATAGATTCGCCCGACGACCTCAAAAAGCTCGCGCCCGCGCAGCTCGTCCAGCTTTCCGAGGAGCTCCGGCAGTTCATCGTGGACTCGGTCAGCATCTACGG
>CAXUEM010000183.1:545-6486 GCA_964249885.1 uncultured Hymenobacter sp.
GAGCGTGGCCCTGCACTACGTGTTCAACACGCCCACCGACCAGCTGGTGTGGGATGTGGGCCACCAGGCCTACGGCCACAAAATCCTGACCGGCCGCCGCGAGAAATTTCCCACCAACCGCCGCTACCACGGCCTGTCGGGCTTTCCCAAGCGCAGCGAAAGCGAGTACGACGCCTTCGGGGTGGGCCACAGCTCGACCAGCATCGGGGCGGCGCTGGGCATGGCCGTGGCTTCGGACTACAAGGGCGAGAAGGACCGCCAGCACATTGCCGTCATCGGCGACGGCGCCATGACGGCCGGCATGGCCTTTGAGGCGCTCAACCACGCCGGCGTCACGAATTCCAACCTGCTCGTCATTCTCAACGACAACTGCATGAGCATCGACCCCAACGTGGGCGCGCTCAAGGAGTACCTGACCGACATCACCACCTCGCGCACCTACAACAAAGTGCGCGACGAGCTCTGGAACGTGCTGGGCAAGCTCAGCAAGTTCGGCCCCAATCCCCAGCAGATTGCCCGCAAGGTAGAAGCGGCCATGAAAGCCACCCTGCTCAAGCAAAGCAACCTGTTCGAGGCCCTGAAATTTCGCTATTTCGGCCCCGTCGACGGGCACGACGTGCAGCACCTGGTCACGATTCTCGAAGACCTGAAAACCATTCCCGGCCCCAAGCTGCTGCACTGCGTCACGGTGAAAGGCAAGGGCTACGCGCTGGCCGAAAAAGACCAGACCCTGTGGCACGCGCCGGGCTTGTTCGACAAAATCACGGGCGAGATTTACAAAAAGCAGCACGCCACCCCTCAGCCGCCCAAGTACCAGGATGTGTTCGGCCACACCATCGTGGAGCTGGCCGAGCAGAACCCAAAAATCATGGGCGTGACGCCGGCCATGCCCTCGGGCTCGTCGCTTAACATCATGATGGAGGCCATGCCCGACCGCGCCTTCGACGTGGGCATCGCCGAGCAGCACGCCGTCACGTTCTCGGCCGGCCTGGCCACGCAGGGCCTGGTGCCGTTCTGCAACATCTACTCCTCGTTTATGCAGCGCGGCTACGACCAGCTCGTGCACGACGTGGCCCTGCAGAACCTGCACGTGGTGTTCTGCCTCGACCGCGCCCGCGTGGCCCGCGCCGACGGCCCCACCCACCACGGCTGCTACGACATTGCCTATTTGCGCTGTATCCCGAACATGGTGGTTTCGGCGCCCATGAACGAGCAGGAGCTGCGCAACCTGATGTACACCGCCACGCTGCCCGAAAATGCCGGGCCGTTCAGCATCCGCTACCCCCGCGGCGAGGGCGTGATGCCGGAGTGGCGCACCCCGCTGCAGCGTTTGGCCGTGGGCACTGGCCGCGTGGTGCGCGAGGGTGCTGAGGGCGGCGTGGCCATCCTCAGCATCGGCCACATCGGCAACTACGCCGTGCAAGCAAGTGAGAAGCTGGCCGCCGAAGGCCTCGACGTAGGCCACTACGACCTGCGCTTCTGCAAGCCCCTGGACGAGGAGATGCTGCGCGACGTAGCCCGCCGCTACCGCGCCCTCGTCACGGTCGAGGATGGCTGCGTGATGGGCGGTTTCGGCTCCGCCGTGCTGGAATTCCTGGCTGAGCAGGGCCTGGCGCTGCCCGTGTGTCGCCTCGGCATCCCGGACCGGGTGGTGGAGCACGGCACCCAGGACGAGCTGTACAAGGAGTGCGGCTTTGACGCCGCGGGCATTGCCGCCGCCGTGCGCGAGCTGAGCGGCAAGGTGGTTCCAGTGGCCCAGCAGGGGGTGCTGGGGTAAAAAATCATTACCACTTAAATGAAAAAGTCTCGTGGCGGATGCTATGGGACTTTTTCATTTATGCAAATAGCGTATTGTCGTCTACAACTAACTCAACGAATAGCGTATCCGGCACCAACTTGTTAAGCTGTAGAATGCGCGCTTCTATTGCTGCGCCCCGCGGCGGACGCTGTTCCACGAAGCCCACGCAGGCCACGGCCCGGACCACACTCTGCGGCGCGATGATGCCCGCTTGAAAGAAATCATTGATAGCCGCCGCTAATTGCGGAATACACTCGCGTAGCCGGTCAGCCCGGTTTTTATCCTTGCCGTGCTTGAACTCCACAAAGTGTATTTCTTCGCGACTAATTAAAGCGCAATCGCAGCGCCTAACATCAGCCGGGCCATACAGACAGTGGTCAATAGCAATCAGATGCACCGCGGCGGCACCGGGGTTATGTACGGCCAAATCAGTTTCCAGCGGCGCATCCTCACGGCGCCGGCAAGGCAGGTCGCCCACCGGGTCGTAAACGTGAAACAAAACCCCGGTGTGGCCGCTGATGCAGGCCGGGGCACGAGCCGCGAAGCGCGCCGTTAGTCGGTCTATCATTTCAACGCTACGGCTTTGGACAAGCGAATAAGATTGTCGAAAGCATCGGCTGCGTCGCCGGACAGGTTATCCAATCCGTTGTCGTCAATCAGGCCCAGCTCGGCGTTAACTAGCGAGGTAACTCCACCGCCTTCCACTTGATAGCAGGCAAATTCAGCCGGATTTATCCAGCTTTCACGCGGCACGAGTTTGGCCACTTCATCGGCCCGGTCCGGGTGCTTTTCCGCCACTTGGTGGGCATAAAGCAGTAGGTTGAGGTGCGAGAGAATATAAGGGCTGTGCGTGGTGATGGTCAGGTCGTTTTCGCCCTTGGTGCATTTCTCTACCAGCCAGTTCAGCAGGCCCTGCTGGGCGGTGGGGTAGAGGTTTAGCTCCGGCTCTTCGATAATGAAGCTCTGCGCCTGCTCGGTGTTGCGGCTCAGGTGTTCCAGTAGTACCAGCAGGGGGGTAACGGACTGGATGCCGCTGGCAGTTTCAGACAATAACAACGAAGCCTGTTTTCCTTGACTTGAGAAATTTACATAGTCTTTATTGTCGTGCCTAAAATACTCAATGCCAAGAAAATGAATTTCTAAACTGTATATGTCGTCTCTTGATTGAAAAAAATTATTAGCAAAATTGAGTAAAGGCTTCGCTAAGCCAATGTCATCCCGCATCAAACCAGCAAAAGAAGAGCTTATTGAAGAAATGAATGAGCGTTCAGAAGGGATATAGTGGGCACTTAAAGGGTATATCCTAGATATAAGTTGTTCAACGACTGACACCGCGAGCAATTGCATTTCTTCATCTGTTAATTGCAATTCCAGTTTCCTAAGCGCATTTGAATAAGTCTTTACTTTTTCAGTAAACTTCCTTGTTGCCGGTAAATTTCCTTTAGCAGCATTTATAAACTGTTCTATTCGCTTTTCTCTTTTGGGTTTTGCATCAAATGAAAAGCTGTCATCTACTAAAATTTCGCCGGCTTCGTCGGTCCATTTAAATGAGGTTTTATTACTAATATAATTATCTATAGCATAAGCTTTGAGAAGACCTTTCCTTGTGAGAATATCATCTTTGATAAAATCTTCGGCTTTGCAAATCGCCGCCAGCTTCGCCAGCGTACTCTTGCCCCCACCCGTCGGGCCGATGAAAACGGTGACGCGCTTGAAGTCCACGGTGGCGTCCTTGATGGGACCAAAATTTTTGACAATTAGCTGCTCGTTCATGGTAGCACAAACAAAGGGACCGGCCCAAAAGTAACACGCGCCGCGCCGCGCTACTTTTGCGCCATCATGCCCACTACCCCCGCCAACCTGCCCACCATTCTGTTTCTGCACGGCTTTGCCGAAAGCCGCGAGGTCTGGACCGAATTTACTCGCTCATTTCCCGGCGGCTACCGGCTGCTGGCGCCCAACCTGCTGGGCCACGGCACCAACCTAGCCCCGGTGCCCGACTTCTCGATGGAGGCCCAGGCCCGCTACGTGGTGCAGTATTTAGAGGAGAAAAATGCCGCCGGGCCGGTGCTGGTGGTGGGTCACAGCATGGGCGGCTACGTGGCCCTGGCTCTGGCCGAGCGGTTTCCGGACCGCCTGGCCGGCCTGGCCCTGATAAACTCTACGGCCTACACCGACACCGACGAGAAGCGCGTGAACCGCGAAAAGAACATCGGCTTTGTGGAGCGGCACGGCGTGGCTAAGTTTATGGAGAGCTTCGTGCGCCCCTTGTTTGCGCCCGCCAACCGTGACCGCATGCCCGAGGCGCGCGAGTGGCTGGAAGAAATTGGCAAGGCCACGCCGGTGAGCACCATCACGGGGGCGCTGCGCGGCATGGCCGCCCGGCCCGAGCGCACGGCGGTGCTGCGCAACGCCAAGTTTCCGGTCTTACTGGTGGCCGGCAAGCACGACGTGGCCGTGCATCTGGAAGATGCCGTAGCGCAGGCCGCGCTGGCGCCAGTGGCGCACGCGCTGTTTCTGGAGGGCAGCGGGCACCAAGCTTATCTGGAGCAGGCCGAGCCCACGCGCCGGGCCGTGCTAGCGCTGGCCGGGGCCGTCTTCGGCGGATAGGGCGGACTTATTGGATTTTGAAGGTGATTGGCAGCACGTAATACATTCGCACGAGCCGACTTTGCACCTGCGCAGGCATCGTGGCGGCGAGAGGCCAGTTGAGGATGCCAAGCACTTCTGCGTCTAGGCAAGGACTAACGGTGCCGAGAATTTGACGATTCTTTAGAGCGCCGTTTTCCGCAACTTCAAAATAGCCGTGTACAATGCCCGCCACCGGCCCTGTGCGAAGTTTGCCGCTCGCCTACCGGCCCGTGGCCGGCCGGATGCCGTCGCCGCCGATGGTTTCGCCGGTTACGGGCTGCTGGCCGTACCAGTCGGTGAGGAAATACACTATCAGAAACACGATGCCGGCGCCGACGAACAGGTTGCGGGCCGTGGGGTTGTCGTCGGCGAAGCCGAATAGCCAGGGCGCGGCGATGAACGCCGGCCCGCTCACCAGCTCCAGCTTGCCGTGCAGCCAGAACGGAATAACCTTGATGGCACCCAGCGGCATGGCCGTGAGCAGCGAAATGACCAAGTAGCCGCCGGCCAGCAGGTAGCACACCGTGGCGTAGGCGCCCGTGAGGCCAAACAGAGTGGGAGCGAGGGCGAAAAAAGCGCAGGTGCCGTAGTCGAGCACACCGTGCAGAGTGGGGGAAATGGGTTTGGCAGCCATGAACAGAGAGCTAAAGAGTTTTGGAGAACGGATAGTACGCTCTGCCTTACGGGACGCCCCGCCGCCGGGATATAGCTCAGCTAGTAGATTGTTGGCTGATAAACTGAGCGTTAAGGCCGCGCCCGGCGCCGGCTGGCCGGCCGGCCCGAACTGGGAAGCTTGCCTTGAGCTTCAAAACCGCGCCCCGACCACGACGGTCTTTTTGTACTCCCGCCGCTGCCCGCCGCCGGGGCGGAACAGCTCAATGAGCAGCACGTAGTAGCCCACGGTGGCTTTGCGGCCCTGGTCGTTGGTCCCATCCCAGCGCACGAGGCCGGCGGTGGCCAGGGTTTCGTTGCGCAGCAGGCGGCGCACGGGGCGGCCCAGCGCGTCGTACACCGTGAGGGTGGCCACGTAGCCGGGCTGGTCGAGCTGGTAGCTCAGGGTGGTGAAGTCCTGCTGGCCGTCGTCGTCGGGCGTAAAGATTTCGGGGCTCACCGTGAGTTCCTGATTGCCGCCGGGCGCGTCCTGGGCCTGCGAATTGGGCAGGCCGGGCGTGGCATACCCCCGGCTGGCCGCGGCCGAGTGGAAGTTCTCGGCCCGGCTGGGGCCCGCGGCCTGGATGCGCTCCAACGACACGCCCTCCGGCGAGCTGAGCAGGCTAAGCTGCTGGTCTTTGGCGTAAGCATAGCGGTCCAGCTCCCGGCCGCCTGGGTCGAGCAAGAGCACGGTGCCCGCGTCGTCGGGCAGGGTGGGAAAGCCCGGCACGGCCAGCAGGGCCGCCGGGTCGTGGCTGGTCGGGTACTGGGCGGCAATGACCTCGGGCTTCTCGGTCAGGGCCAGCAGCTGGCCCGGCGCCAGCACGTAAGGCCCGGCGCTGATGCTGGCTGCAGCCAGGG
>CAXUEM010000184.1:0-5055 GCA_964249885.1 uncultured Hymenobacter sp.
CGCCTACGAGTGGGCATTTGAAAACCGCTTGCCGGAAACGCAAATCACGGTTCATCTGGTTGATGAAGGCCTTGATACCGGCCCCATCATCGCCCAGCAGGGGGTCGATTTGCGCGGCGCCGACTCGCTGGCCGAAGTAGAACGCCGCGGCCTGGCCGTGGAGCACGAACTGTACGCTAACGCCCTCGCGGGCTTAATTAAAAATTAAAAATGAAGAATTAAAAATGACGTTGCGCGCCCTTACCAAACCTCATTTTCAGAGTCTTCAAACCCCACCCATTTTTAATTTTTAATTCATCATTTTTAATTTAAATATCATGTGTGGAATAGTAGGATTCTTCGGCCCTGATGACGTGGTGCACGACATCGTGTTCGGCCTCACTGCCCTGCAGCACCGCGGGCAGGATGCGGCGGGCATTGCCACGTTCGACACCAATTTTCATTTGCACAAGGCCCAGGGCCTGATACCCGACGCCTGCAAGCCCAAGCACCTCAAGAAACTGACCGGCAACATCGGCATCGGCCACGTGCGCTACACCACGCAGGGCTCGAACGAAATTGACCTGGCCCAGCCCTTCACCACGAGCTACCCGTTCGGGCTGGCGATGGTGCACAACGGCAACGTCATCAACTTCCGGCAGGCGGCGGCGCGGCTCCACGACAAGTACCACGTGCTGCCCAAAACCTCCAACGACTTGGAGCTGATTATGTACACCTTCGCCTCGGAGCTGCGCATCAAGGACCTCGACCACCTCTCGGTGGTGGATATTTTTGATGCCGTGGAAACCACCCAGGAGCTGGTGAAGGGCGCCTACGCCACCATCACCATCATTGCCGGGCACGGCCTGCTGGCGTTTAACGACCCGCTGGGCATCCGCCCGCTGGTGATGGGCCGGCGCGACACGGAGCGCGGGCCGATTTATGCGTTTGCCTCGGAAAGCACCTGTTTCGATTACCTGGGCTTTGAGTTTATCAAGAATGTAGGGCCGGGGCAGGCCGTTTTCATTGATAAAAACTTCGAGGTGCACTACAAAAACAAGTACGCGGTGCCCAAGGCCTTCTGCGTGTTTGAGCACATTTACTTTGCCCGCGAAGACTCTACCATTCACGGCCGGCTGGTGGCCCGCGAGCGGGTGCGCCTGGGCAAGCTGCTGGCCCGCAAGGTGATTGACGCCGGCCTGCGCCCCGACATGGTGATTGACGTGCCTAGCAGCGGCTACTTCGCCGCCTCCGGGCTGGCCGAGGCCATTGGCATTCCGTACCGGCGCGGGCTGGTGAAAAACAACCACATGGGCCGCTCGTTCATCGTCAGCTCCCAGGCCGGGCGCGAGGACATCGTGAAGAAAAAGCTCAACCCCATCCGCGCCTTTGTGGAGGGCAAGAAGGTGTGCGTGGTCGATGACAGCATCGTGCGCGGCACCACCTCGCGGCGCATCGTGAGCATCCTGCGCGAGGCCGGCGCGGCCGAGGTGTACTTTGTGTCCAGTGCCCCGCCCATCATCTCGCCCTGCATCTACGGCATCGACATGGCCATGAGCACCGAGCTGATTGCGGCCAACTACACCGAGGATGAAATCTGCCAGTTCATCGGCGCCGACCGGGTTATCTACCAGGATTTGCAGGACTTAGAAGAGCTGTTTGCCGAGGACAAAGGCCACGGCGGCGGCTGTTTTGCCTGTTTCTCGGGCAAGTACCCGACGGGCGATGTGACCAAGTACCTGCGCCACGTGCAGGAAGAGCGCCTGAGCCAGCGCGGCGAGAAAAAGCGCGACAAAATTCCATCCGTCAGCCCCAAGGCGCCCGCGCCGACCGAGCACTGATAGAACGACCAGCTCCCCTCCTTTTTTAAGGAGGGGATGTTTTGCCAAAGGCAAAACTGGGGTGGTTGAGTCGTTGAACGACACCCGAGCAACCACCTGGCCTGCACCGGCAGCCGCTGTTTGGGTGTCGTTCAACGAGTTCATCACCCCAGCGTCGGCTGCGCCGCCGCGTCCCCTGCTTCAAAAAGGAGGGTAGTTTGCCCGCCCGTCTCCATGACCAACCCGACTCCCGAACACCCCGCCGGCTACTCCATCGAAGAAGGCAACGCGGCTTCCCGTAACGCCTACAACTGGTCGAAAAAAACCTTTCAAAACCGCCTCGGCAAGCCCGGCGAGCCCGCGCAGGACCTCGACGGCGGTTTTTCCAATGAAATTCGCTACGGTCAGGAACGCCTCGGCATCAGCTCCGACGGTATTGGGACCAAGATTGAAGTTGGCGAGCGGCTGAACAAGTACGACACGCTGGGCTTCGACCTCATTGCGATGACGGCCGACGACCTCATCGCCGCCGGCTTTGTGCCCACCAACCTGTCGAATATCATTGATGTAAATCACCTCGACTACGACGTGGTGGATGAGATGATGCGCGGCCTGCACGACGCCGCCAACTTCGCTCAAATGGCTATTACGGGCGGGGAAATTGCCGAGCTCGGCAACCGCATCGGTGGCTGGCCCGGCGCCAAAATGAACTTCAACTGGTGCTCCACGGCCATTGGCGTGCTGCACCCCAGCCTGGCCCAGCCCCTGAGTGGCAAAACCGCCCAAGCCGGCCACGCAGTAGTGGCGTTGCGCTCGCCTTCGTTCCGCTCTAATGGCTACTCGCTGGCCCGCAAAACACTGCAACGCCTCTTCGGTGACAACTGGCACGACGCTCCTTACGATGGCATCGACGCCGACCAGTATGCCACCTGGGGCGCCGCTATGCTCGCTCCCTCGCTTATTTACTCGCCCGGCGTGGCTGGCTTGCTCGACGCCGGGCTGCCGTTGCACGGCGTGGCGCACATCACCGGCGGCGGCCTAGCCGACAACTTCAAGCGCGTGCTCAAAAACGGCTTGGGCGCGGTGCTCGACAACCTGTTTGAACCCCTGCCCGCCATGCAGCGCCTTTGCGAGCTGGGCGGCATCGCCGCCGAAGACGCCTACCTCTACTGGAACATGGGCAACGGCATGCTGCTCATAACCGACGAAGCATCAGCCGCTGCTGTGGTTGCGCAGCTGCAAGCCAGCGGCTACGCGGCGCAAGTAGCCGGCCGCATCACGGCCGAGGCCGGCGTGACGCTGCGCGTGGGTGCCGGGGAGTTGCGGTACGAAGGCTAATTCTTGTCTGTTATCCTTTGCTTTGCTCAGGATAACAGACGATTTTAAGCGGCTTTGTTCAGTGGCTCAATATCGAATCCGGCTTGTAGCACGGCTTTCATCACCAGTTCAGGAATAGGGTTTTCGCCCTCTACGGTCAGGATTTTGGCGGGGTCGGCGGTGTTGACCTGCCACTTCTGTACGCTGGCCTCAGCATTGAGGAAGGGCGTGACGGCGCGCAGGCAGTTGGCGCAGTTGATGCTGGTTTTGAATTGCAGGGATTTCATAATAGAAGACAAAGCGGGAGTGAAGGTGCTCGGCTCTAAACGTAGCCACGGCTGCAAAAGTCGCGGTGCAAACCGGCCGCTCGGCTACATCTTTCGGGCCGCAGAAGTGGAAAATGCGGCCGGCTTATTTCACCGGCCGGTGCTTTAGAATCAGCTCCTGACGGAACTGGTGCAGGCCGGCTTCCAGGCCCACCGGGTACTCGTGCGGGTTGTGGAAGCGGCGGATGCTGGGGTCGAGGCGCTGCACCCCCTGCTGGGCGTGGGCGCGGCTTTCAGCCAGCGTGGGCAACTCGGTTACCAGCTTGCCTTGGCGGAAAACGGGTTGCAGCAGCTCTTGGTAAGGTATATCGGTCTTGAGGGCACGGCGGCGGGTGGCGTCGAGCGGGTCGATGATGGTGGGATTTTCGGGCAGGTGCTCGTCGGCGGTGTTGTAAAGCATGTCGGCGCGGGGCTGGCCATTCTCGGTTTCGTAGCGGCGCACCTGCAGGATGCCGGGAATGCTGGTTTTGGCCAGCTGCTCGCTCATCTTGATGGTGAAGTCCCAGCCGGAATCATCCTTTTTGCGCAGCGCGGCCAGCTTGTACACGCCGCCCAGCGCGGGCTGGTCGTGGGCCGTGACGAGCTTGGTGCCCACGCCCCAGGTGTCGATGCGGGCGCCCTGCTGCTTGAGGCTGAGAATCAGGTGCTCATCTAGGTCATTCGAGGCCACGATGCGCGTGTTGTTGAAGCCGGCCTCGTCCAGCAGAGCCCGCGCCTCGCGGCTGAGGTAGGCCAGGTCGCCGGAATCCAGGCGGATGCCGCCCAGCTCGTGGCCGTTGGCGCGCATATCGCGGGCCACTTTGATGGCCTGCCGGACGCCCTCCAGCGTGTCGTAGGTGTCCACCAGAAACACTGAGTCGTCGGGAAAGGCGGCGGCGTAGGCCGAAAAGGCCGTGTGCTCATCGGCGAAGCTCATGACCCAGGAGTGGGCGTGGGTGCCCCGCACCGGGATGCCGAAGCGCTGCCCGGCCAGCACGTTGCTGGTGGCGTCGGCCCCGCCGAGGTAGGCCGCGCGGCTGGCGCTCAGCCCACCGTCGAGGCCCTGGGCGCGGCGCAAACCGAACTCCAGCACCTGGTCGGCGCCGGCCGCGTCGCGGATGCGGGCCGCCTTGGTGCTGATGAGGGTGTGGAAATTGACTAGCGTGAGCAGGGTCGTTTCGAGCAGCTGGGCCTGCAAGAGCGGCCCGCGGATGCGCAGCAGCGGCTCGTTGGCAAACACCACCGTGCCCTCGGCAATGGCGTCAATGTCACAGCTGAATTTCAGCTCGCGCAGGTAGTCCAGAAAAGCGGCCTCGAACAGCGGCGTGCCCTGGCTGCCGCGCAAACTGGCCAGGTACGTTAGGTCATCCGCCGAAAAGCCCACATTTTGCAGCCAGTCTACGGCGTAGGCCAGGCCGGCGCAGACGGCGTAGCCGCCCCCAAACGGTGGTTTGCGAAAGTAGAGGTGAAACACGGCTTCCCGGTCTTGCATGTCCTGCTTCCAGTAGCCGTAGGCCATAGTGAGCTGGTATAAGTCGGTGGCGAGGCTGAGCGAGGAGGCGTAGAGGCCGGACAGGGGCGCGAGGTTCATGCGAGAAGGGTAGGGTGAGGGCAGGAGGCGCCGGGTTTCGTTT
>CAXUEM010000184.1:5065-6485 GCA_964249885.1 uncultured Hymenobacter sp.
GGGGGGGGGGTGCGGAGCCCCCCCCCCCCCCCCCCCCCCCCGGGCCGGCAGGGCCGCTGTTGGCGCAAGTTTAAGCGCAGCGGCGGTTCGCCATCCGGCTGGCGCGGCGGCGAGCTGGCCGCGTTGCGGCCGTGAGTTCGGAAACTCACCCCACTCATCGGCGGTGAGTTACGCTTCACTGCGTTGCGCTAAACTCGCGCCAGCGACAGCAAGCCAGCGGCCGTGAGTGGCGAGTTGTCAGAAGGGAACAGCGGCCGTTTTATTTCCGAACACTGTGTCCGGAAACGGACAATATTGGGAAGCACTGTTTGGCGAGAAGCAGTTGCAAAACTATGATTAATAGTCGTTTATGAACATGGCACAGGCCTTGGCTATGGGTAGGGGAAATCATTGTTCTCCTGCGCAGAAATGGACAGAGCTATTGCCCCCGCCACCCAAAACCAACGCCAGCGCCGCCGCTGGCTGCTGAGCCTGGGCCTCGTTGGGCTGGTGCTGGCGGGGGTGCTGGCGTTCCGGTCAATTCTCCAGCCCAGCATTCGCCGCAACGACATCCTGACGGCCACCGTGGAAACCGGCGACGTGGAAGCCTCGCTGACCGCCGCGGGCCTCCTCATTCCGGGCCGCGAGGCGGTGCTCACCAGCCCGATTCAGAGCACCATTCGGCGGGTGGCGGTGGCGGTGGGCACGCCGGTAAGGCCCGGCCAGACTATTCTGGAGCTGGACAAGGAACTGGCCAGCTCGGCCCTGGCCAAGCTCGACGATGAGCAGCGCCGCAACCAGAACAAGAACTCCCAGCTGCAACTCACGCTGGAGGGCAGCCTTAACGACCTGCGCGCCCAGGCCCAGGTACAAGCCGTAAAAGTGCGCAGCCTGCAGTCGGCCCTGCGCGACGAGCAGCAGCTGCTGAAAATCGGGGGCGGCACCGTCGAGGATGTGCGCCAGGCCGAGCTTAACCTCACGGTGGCCGAGCTGGAAGCCCGCCGCCTGGCCCGCCAGATGCAAACCCGGCAGCGCGCCAACCAAGCCGATGTGCGCGAGTTGGGCTACACGGTGTCCATGCAGCAGCGCAGCATTTCGGAGCTGGCGACCAAGCTGCGGCAGGCCGACATCAGCAGCCCGCAGCCGGGCGTGCTGACCTGGGTGAATGAGAATATTGGCGCCACCGTGCAGGCCGGCGACCCGCTGGCCCGCGTGGCCGACCTGACCAGCTTCCGGGTGCGCGCCACCATCTCGGACACCTACGCCGACGCCCTGCACCAGGGCGACCCCGTGCTGGTGCGCATCAACGACTTCCGGCCGTACTTCCTGATCGCAGCTCCAACAGTCCAGGTTGGTGCCCTGATGAGGTGCACAGGTTGCTGCATGCAATGCATTGGTGCCCTATGCTGTGAGCACATGCACATCACAGCACTGCGATGCC
>CAXUEM010000185.1:0-6465 GCA_964249885.1 uncultured Hymenobacter sp.
TAATCGATTTCATTTCCACACAGTCCGATTGAGGCTAAAGACTTCCGGCATACTACTCGCGAGGCGTTTTCATTTCAATTCCACACAGTCCGATTGAGGCGCTTGCGCTTAGCTTATCCATTATTTCGCGCAAATAATTTCAATTCCACACAGTCCGATTGAGGCCCGTACTTACCTCGGCAAAAATAGGGCTTGATTGCCTATGGTAGCTGGTTTGCAGCCTTACATTTCGGCTCGGATGTCGTCGGTCAGTAATAGCAGGAAATTACCGGGGAAGCGACGACCACTCATTGTCAGCCCGTTAACGGCTATGCGGCTCGGAATCGGGGTGATGTCAGGCCGCCCGCCCCCCGGCCGACGACTGCTGTTGCTACAGAAACGTGTCCAGTGGACTGCGCTCGTGGCCCCAGACCTGCTTTTCCAGCCATTGCGGGCTGCGGCTTTTAAAAATCAGCACACTGTCCTCCTCTTCGTCGAGAATGGCGGCGGTCTTCGCCAGCAGCTCCGTTAGTTTCACCTCCGAAATATCACCCTCAAATACCGAGTTCTGAATCCAGTTCAGGTAGCGGCGGCACAGCTTCAGCATTCGCCCTACCCGATTCTGCTTCACGTCATAAACCAAGATGATGTACATTTTACTTTCGGCGGTTGGGCATTAGCAGCTGGCCGTTGGCGCAGCAGGCAGACGGCTAGTGGTGAAGGTAGCCACGGGCTATTAACCGGAAGCTGACCGTTTTTTCCGGGCCCTACCACCAGGCCTTAAAGGGCTTGTACTCTTCGATGCGCATCAGGTGCTTGGTCAGCTTGTAGCACTCGAGCTTGATAAGGTGCTGGTAGCTCACGCTGCGGTTCAGGGTGCGGTGCTGGATGGTTTCCTTGAGCCGTTCCTCGAATACGCGCACGAAGGTTTTGCGAGCCGGCTCTTTGAGCTGGCAGCCCCCCAGCTCGCGCACGAAGTCCCGGGGCTGGATTTCCTTTTTGTTCAGCACCCGGAAGATGGTGCGGTCCACGAGCAGGGGCTTGAATATTTCGGCCAAATCCAGGGCCAGCGAGAAGCGGCGGGCGCCCGGCTCGTGCAGAAACGAGATGGTCGGGTTGAGCTGGGTGTGGTAAATCTGCGAGAGGCAGGCCGCGTAGCAAAGCATGTTGCCGAACGAAATCAGCGCGTTCAGCTCGTTTTGCGGCGGCTGGGTGCTGCGCTGCCCGAACGTGAAGCCCTCAACGCTGACCAGCTGCTCGAAGCAGCGGTAATACGTCTGGCGGATGTTGCCCTCGTAGCCCATGATTTCCGGCACCGTGCCGGCGTGGGGCAGGGCGGCCACGTAGAGCTCGATTTGGGTTATTTCCTCGCTCACGGCCCGGCCCCGGCTCTGGTAGTAGCGCAGGTTTTTGAGCAAATTAAAGGCCGCTCCCTCCACCAGCTTGCGGGCCAGCACGAGCCGCTTTTTGGCGCTGGCGTAGTGCTGGGTCTGCTGCACCTGCACCCGGCCGGCCAGCAGGTAGTCCTTGGCCATGAACGAGCCGGTGTAGTGCTCATAAAAGTCGAAAAAATGTACCGACACCCCCTTTTTGCCCAGAAAATTATACAGCGCCGAGTTGGCGTCGAGCGAGCCAAAGACGTACAGGTCGGCCACATCCTCGATGGGCAGAAACCGGGTCTGCCCCTCCGCCCCGGCCTCGTCGTAAGCCGTATATTTCAGCGTGTTGTCCTGGCGCGAGAGGCGGCCGGGGTTAAAGAGGTAAAAGGTTTTCTTCATGAATCACGGATTACGCGGATTTAAGCGGATTGCACAGATTTTATGGCCGTTGTCCTTCGGTTGTGAATGGCGCCTGCCTGAATCTGGATTATGCTGGCGGCCGGCTGGCGGCTACCCCCTGCTGGCTATTACGAACTGGCCCCTGCTGCGTGGCCCCGGCTTATACCCCCTGCTGGCCGAGCCGGCAGCTACTCGCCAGCGTAGCAAAACTCATAGTAGCTGCACTGCTTGCAAATCGGCTTGTTGATGACCGGCGGGCAGCCCTCCGCCACCAGCACCGCAATGGCCGCTTCGGCCGCCAGCAGGGCGGCGCGGGCCTCGTCAGTTAGCAGCACGGTTTCAGTGCGGCGCAGGCGCGGGTATTCCAACACCCCGGTGGCGCCGGCCACGCCGTGGCGCTCCAGTACCAGCAGGTAATATTGCAGCTGGGCCACGCTGGCCGGCTGCAACTTGTCGGAGCGCTTGATTTCGTGAATAACCCGGTCGTGCGGGTCGTAGAAGTCAATCTTGATGCCACTGAGCTGCACCTCCCGGAAGCGCTTGGCCCGCTGGGGGTAGGCCGTCAGGTGCAGCAGGGTGCCGTCCTGCACATGCTCGTGGGTGTGCTGAAAACTAAGCCCGTGGTGAAACAGCCAGAGCTTGCGGTGGCAGATGTAGTAGTAGTTAAGGTGCTTGCCTGTGAGGTGCATGGCAGATGAGAATAGGATTTACTCGTCCTCGGCGCTGGGTTCCTGGTCAAAGCGCAGGCCCTGCTGCGAGTCGTAGTAGCCCGCTTTTACTACCCAGATTATCTCGGCTTCCTGGCTGATATGAATGCGAACCTCTTCGAGCTTCCCGGCCTGCTGCGCCCGGCGAAAGTCATAGACCGGCACCGAGATGGCATGGGGCAAAGCCCACTCCCGAAATTGAAAGGAAGAGGCGAATACTACCGGGTCGCCTTCCGTGTCGAAGGCCGAAAAATTGGTGGCGGCATACACCACTTTCTGCGGGCCGATGTCGCGGCTTTTCCACTGATGCGTCTCCTCGTCGTCTTGTTCGGTTTGCGCTTTCGGCAATAGCAGCCAGTTAGCAACTACGGCCGCCTCCAACGCCCGGCGATTTTCCCACACATCGGTCGTCTCTTCCGCCACGCTCGGATACAACTCATTTACCAGTTCTACCAGCCGCCGGGCCGAATAGCCGCCCGCAGATAACTGAGTACCTGCCTCTTTCAATACACTGCTAGTCACCCAGCCCTGCCCCTGGCGGTAGTGGCCATAAGGAGCGGGATAAAAACTCTTCTCCCCCTTTCTGTCGGTTTTCTGCGGCTCGACCAAATGTAGCTCACCGACCACGCCGGTCCGGCCATCGTGCCGGTTGGTGAAGCGCGACAAGCGGCCCGCCCGCTGCGCCAGCCGGTCGGTTGGGCACAGGTCGGCAATCATGAAGTCGGCACTGATGTTAACACTCAGCTCCCCAATCTGCGTCAGAATGGCGACGCCCGTGGGGTTGCCAGATTTCCAGACTTTGGGGCCGAGCATCGCCAGCAGCTTTTCCTCAACGTCCTTCTTGTCCGGCTCCGTGAAGCGAGAATGGTAAAGCACCACGTTCGGCGCTCCGCGTTGCCGAAACCAGTCCCAGTAGGCCTGCGCCCGGCCCACGGTGTTAGCATAGATAATGAGCGGCTCACCGTTCAGGGCTCGTTCCAGCAGCGGCGCGAGGTCGTCGGGCGTCTCGGCCGGGCCGGCGCGGTGCAGCCGGAAGCGGGGCCGGTCGTAGTCGGTCAGGTCTTCCCAGATTTTCGCGGCCCGCAGGCCCGACAGCGCATATAATTCCAGCGCTGAGGCAGGCAGCGTGGCGCTCATCAGCAGCACCGGCACCCGCAGCAGCCGTAACGCCCGCAGCAGCACGACCAGATTGCGCTGCGTAAAATCATCGTAGAAATCAGCCTCGTCAATCACGACGCAGGCGTGGGCCAGGTTCCAGAACGTGGCGTGGTGGTCTTCGCGGGTGGCCGTCAGGGCCAGGCAAAGTTGGTCAATCGTGGTGACGGTGGTGGGCGTTTCCAATAGGCGGGCATAATCTAGCTCCTGCTTCCACGCCGCGGGCTGCTGGCCGTGCGCCTGCTGTTCCCGCTCGCGCTGCTGGGCCAGAAACCACGCGCTGGAATGGTAGAGGCCGGTACTGCTGAGGGTCTCGGTAGTAGCGATGTAGAGCGCGTTGGCTGTGAAACGGGTCGGCATGGCCCATACCAGCCGGTCGGCCCGGCCGGTCGTCACCTGCCGCCGCGCCCAGAGCAGCGCCGCATCGGTTTTGCCGGCCCCGGTGGGCGCCCGCAGCAGGGCAAACGGCTCGTCCCAGAATTTTGGAATCAGCCTCTGAACGCCGGTCGGCTCGCTCCAGGGAAAATTATAGCAAAAAGCGTCCAACTCCGGCACGGCTGGCGTGTCCGCATTTGTATGCGCCTCGCGGGCGCTGGCCCGGTGGTCGGCCAGGCGCAGCACGGCCCGCAGGCCGCCGTACTCGTAGCGCCGGGTAATGGCCAGGTCGAAGTCAGCTGCGTGGTCGGGCTGCAACTCAGCGCTGAGCGGGAGAAACCGCTCGTGCCAAAACGGCTTGAAAGCCAGGTCGTCGGCCCAGCGTTTCTGATGGCGAAAGCCCAGCTTGCCGTGGTGAGCCGCCACGGCGGCGTAGGCGGCCGGCGGCAACCAGTCGTTGCCACCAGCCCCGCGCATGTGTACGAGCGAGGCAAACTCGTGGCGCACCCCGCTTTTTTGCAGGTGGGCGCCGCGCACCTTGCCCGTGCGCCGGTACTCGTCAAAATCGCGGCGGCAGGCCTGCTGCCACGCCGGATGCGCCTTGCCCGCGTCATGCCAGCGGGCGCAAGCGTCAAGCAGCGCCGGCAGGTTCTGCCCCGTGCGGACGGCGTATTTATAAACCAGAAACGGCCGGGCGGCCAGCACCCGCGCCGCCTCGTCGCGCACGTGACGGGTGTGGTCGGCCAGCGGCGTTCCGTCGGGTTTGGCCAGCATTTCCATTATCCGGGCGGCAGAACTAGGAATAATTATTTAGCGGCCTTTTCGGGCTTGATGCTTTTCTCAAAGTCGGCCGTGCTTTGCACGGTTGCGCCGGGGGCGGGGTCGTAGAGGACGTTAGCCGCCAGGAAATCCAGTGCCTTTTGGTAGGCCGCCGCCGTGCCGTCGCCGCTTTCGGCCGTGTCGTCACCCAGGAAATACACCGCGCCCCGCGCCTGCAACTCGGCCAGAATGTTGCGCTGCTCGGCCTCTTTCGCCTTAAAGTAGCGGCTGGCTTTGCGCGAGAGGCGCGTATCGAACACGAGTAGCACCTGCTGCGGCTCGCCGCTGGTGGCGTTGCGGGCTTGGTTGGCGTAGTCGGTGAGGGCGGCGGTAGCTTCCAGCGCCAGGCGAATGCGGCGGCGGCGTTCTTCTTCCGCAATATGACGCACAAACTCGGTGCGCACGTGCAGCTCTTTCTCGTAGCTGAACCGCTTGCGAATGCCTACGGCGCCCACGTCCACGAAGAAGCTCATCAGCATCCGGTCGTCCTGCGAGAACTCGCGCGTTGCTACGGCCTGCCCCCGCGAGTCGCCCTCAGCTTCCATTTTGAGGCGAATGAGCAAGTCGCGGCCGACGCTGCTTGATTCCAGGGCCACGGCGGGCGTGGCCGAAATTGGCGCCGTGCGCCGCCCGGAGTACGTTTCCTTCGACGTTTGCAGAAAGCCGCCGAGGTCGGCCCGCAGGTCGGTTTCGACCACGTTCGTTACGCCGTCGCCGTTCGAGACGTAGGTCTGGCCGCGGCCTTCGTCGTCGGCGTTGAGACGGTCGAGGGCCGAGAACAGGGCGTGGCGCTGCATCTGCCCCGAGATGTACACCCGCCCGTCGGGCCGCCGCTTGATGGACGACGCATTGCCGAGAAGCTTTTCGCCGGCGTTGGCGATGTGGTCGCTCATGGGCGCCAGCAGGGTAACGAGAATACCTTTGATAATCATGGTGTGGGAGAGGTGAAAAAGGACTAGGAGTTGTCGTCTTGGTGATTGTAGTCAGCGGTTTCTGGCTCGGCCGGGGTGCCTTGCTCACCTGCCTCAGTTGCAGCGGCGCTACTCTTGCCGGCGCTGCGCAGCCGCATGTAGGCAATCAGCAGGTGCTTGGCTTGGTCGTGGGTGATTTCCCGCGTATTGGCCGCGTCCACAAACCGGCGCGCTTCGGCGGGAGCCTCGTCCAGCATCAGGCGCCCGGCCTGGGTGAGCACCTGCGAAATCATTTCTTCGGGCGATTTGGCGCTCAGCGCGGCGCTTTCCAGCACGACTAGAATTTTAGCCTTGGCTTCCTTAACCTGTTGGTCCCGACCCTTTTTCTTGGATGGAAACTCCTCAGCTTCGGCTTTGGCCGCGAAGTAGGCCGTGCGGTTAAGCCAGCGCCCAAGCTCGCCGGCCGACTGTACAATTTTAGGGTTCATGGTGCGGAAATATTCGGTGAAAAGCGGTGCGGTTTCGGCGGCGTACTCGGCCCGGAAGGCCAGAAAATCAGCAAAGGCGGCCGGGGTGAAGCTTTGCAAAAAGCGCCCGGCCATAAGGCAAAAGGTCTTGAATTCAGGCTTGCCGAATGGGGTGCCGGCGCTGTCGGCTTCCGAGTAGAAGCGGGTACCCAGGTACAGGGAGTCCACGATGCTGGTCAGGTCGTAGTCCAGGGCCAGGCGCGTGGTGTGGTGG
>CAXUEM010000186.1:0-6461 GCA_964249885.1 uncultured Hymenobacter sp.
GCTTTACTCCTTCCGCCCATGCCCACTCCCCGCTTCCATTCTCTCACCCCCGCCGACCTCAAGCCCAGCGAGTGGCACCCCTTTATGGTGGGCGCCGTGGCCCCGCGCCCGGTGGCCTTCGCCAGCACCATCGACGCCGAGGGCCGCGTGAACCTGAGTCCGTACAGCTTCTTCAACGCCTTCAGCTCCAACCCGCCCATCCTGGTGTTTTCGCCCGCCAACCGCGTGCGCGACAACTCCCAGAAACACACGCTGGAAAACGTGCGCCAGGTGCCCGAGGTCGTCATCAATATCTGCGACTACGCCCTGGTCGAGCAGATGTCCTTGGCCAGCGTGGAGTATGCGCGGGGCGTAAACGAGTTCACCAAAGCCGGCCTCACCGAGCTGGCTTCCGAGCTGGTGCGCCCGCCCCGCGTGGCCGAGGCGCCCGCCGCTTTTGAGTGCGTGGTCGAGCAGGTGATAGAGCTGGGCCAGAACCACGGCGCCGGCAACCTCGTGGTTTGCCGCATCGTGCGGGCTCATTTCCGGGAAGACATCGTGCTGCCCGGTGGCAGCGGCGTGGACCCATTCAAGCTCGACGCCGTGGCCCGCCTCGGCGGCGACTGGTACGTTCGCATCACGCCCGAGAGCCTGTTTGAAGTGCCCAAGCCCAACCGCAAAATGGGCATCGGCATCGATGAACTCCCCGAGCCCATCCGCCACTCCGAGCACCTCACCGGCAACCACCTGGGCCGCCTCGGTAACATCGAGCGCGAAGCCCTGCCCACCGCGGCCGAAGTTGAGGCCGTGAAAACCGAGCCGCTGGTGGCCTACGTGCTGAATAAATACCGCGACGACGCCCCGGAACGGCAGAAGCAGCTGACCCTGCTGGGCCGGCAGTTTCTGGACGAAGGCCGGCTGCTGGAGGCGTGGAAGGTCCTTTTGCTGGGCCAGCAGGGGGTTGAGCCGTCTCCCATTAATTAATATCTAGAAAATATGCGTAAGTATTTCTAAATCTGTTTTTTCTTTTTGTAAACAATGTGGATAAATCACTTACATATGTGCCAACTGTAGCGGAAACACCTGAAAGGATGACTATTTCTTTTCCCGAAAACCCATTATACAGCCCTACCGCACTACCTAAAGCTCCAAATACGAATGTTGCACTTAGTTTAACAAAAGACTGTATGCTTTCGATTAGTTGACTATTATAGTATTTAAGGTCAGGAATAAATTTATTATTAATAAAATCATCAAGTTCTCTCGCATTTAATGCCCCAGAATCAGAGTAGCTCGACTGAAGAAACGCTACTGACTGTGTAAGGTTTCTTCTAAGACGAGCAAGATTTTGTGTAGTTCCGTTACGTATAGTCAACAACTCCTCTACAGAAATTCTAGAAAGCAGTTCATCAGAAATCAAACTATTACTAATTTTAAAAATCAGATTTTGCAAATTAATTGAGTTAGACCCAAAAGCCTGATACCATGAGTGTTTAATTTCGTTGTTGGCTTTAGCAATCCTAAACTTCTCATTAAATCCATTAACTATATTATTATCTAAGAAAACAGAAACAAGATTATACTCAGAACTCACCATTACCAATTTATTCAACCTACCGATAACTGAATAAAGTTGATGGTCATGAAAATTACCAACATCATACTCATCATCTGCATCGTAAATAACAGTTGGACTGGGCAATTTAGGATATGAGTTTGGCATAAATAGATTAATCATCTCATCTCTTACTATACAGCCTGGCAGCACTGTATCACCAGGTTGAATTACGGGCTGGTTCTCAAATAGCGGCTTGAATAATTTGGCAAACTCAGGGTTAGCTGTATCATAGTCGAATGACAAGCGTAACGGAAGCCAATTATGGAGATAAAATCCGTCATCAACCAAGTTTAACACTCTAACCAAACCCTCGTCAATTAATTTATTGTACTTATACAATAGCTCATTCTCAGTCGCACTATATGAGCGACCCTTATAGAAATATGCGTATTCCCTATCGTACTTAAGAACATGAAAATCGACCTGGGGAGTGCCCCTAGGTATTAGCTGCTCGTTTTGCTCGGGATTTACAATGCATACATAATCAAATAGTAAAAGTATTCTTTTCAGTATTAGTTCACTAAAAGGCTTATGATGAATAATCAACGCACCGAGTTCCATATCGAAAAATTTATTGCTCTATTAAACTCAATTCCTAACCGCAATCAGCAGCCCTAACTCCTTATACCTTAAGTTAAACCGCTTGGCAATGGCCGCATTCGTGAGCGAGCCGCGGTAGATATATACGCCGCTGCGGAAATGTTCGTTCGTAAAGAGCACTTCATTGATGCCCCCCTGCTGGCTGATGTCCTGCAGGATGGGGGTGAAAATATTGCTCAGCGCGTGGGTGGCGGTGCGGGGCACGCGGGAGGCGATGTTGGGCACGCAGTAGTGCACCACATCGTATTTGCGGAACACGGGATTGCTGTGGCTGGTCATTTCGCTCGTTTCGAAGCAGCCGCCCTGGTCAATGCTCACGTCGATAATGACCGAGCCGGACGCCATGCTGGCTACCATATCCTCGGGCACCATGAAGGGCACGCGGCCGTCCTCGGCGGTGAGGGCGCCGATGACCACGTCGGCGCGGCGGATTTGCTGGCTCAGGGCAAACGTGTCCAAGGTGCTGGTGTAGAGCTGCATGCCCAGGTTGTGCTTGAGGCGGCGCAGCTTGTAAAGGTGGTTGTCGAATACCTTTACCTCGGCGCCGAGGCCGGTGGCGGCGCGGGCCGCGAACTCGGCCACCGTGCCCGCACCCAGGATGACCACCTGCGAGGGCGGCACGCCCGTGATGCCCCCCAGAATGATGCCTTTGCCCTCGTTGGAGCGGGCCAGGTATTCGGCCGCGATGAGCATGACGGTGGAGCCGGCAATTTCGCTCATGGCGCGCACCACGGGCCGGGCGCCGCTGGGGTCCTTCATCAGCTCGAAGCCAATGGCATTCACCTTTTTGCGTTGCAGCGCGGCAATGTACTCGGGCGTGAGCGAGCCGAACTGCAGGGCCGAAATCAGGGTCTGCCCGGCCTTGAGAAACTCGATTTCTTCGAGCGTGGGTGGGGCCACTTTCAGCAGCACGTCGGCCTTGTACACTTCCTCGGCCGAGTAGGCGATGGTGGCGCCGGCCTCGGAGTAGGCGTGGTCGGCGAATTTGCTGGGCTCGCCGGCGCCGGCTTCGAGCACCACTTCGTGGCCCTCGCTCACCAGGTGCTGCACGGCTTCGGGCGTCAGGCCGAGGCGGTTTTCCTGCAGCGAGGTTTCGCGCGGCAGGCCGATGAAGAGCTTGCGCTTGCGCGTCTCCACGGCCAGCATCGATTCCTGGGTGAAATACGCGCGGCTCGTGGCCAGCGACTCAAAACCGGAGGGTACTTGTTCCGCCATATTTGTCATTTAACATTTAACAATGACCATTTAACAGGCCCGGACCGGCCCACCGGTCCGATTGCTGCACCTGCTTAAACCCTGACTGTTAAATGATAAATGTTAATTGTTAAATGAAATAACCCGTGACTCGGGGCCCGTCACGCTGATTTCCACCGTCAACCTGTCGGTGGGCAGCAGTTCAGCAATTCGGCTCGGCCACTCTATCAGACAAAGATAACCAGAATCGAAGTACTCGGCGGCGCCAATTCTGAGCGCCTCATCCAGCGAATCAATGCGGTAGAAATCAAAGTGATACACCGGCCGCCCGGCCCCGTCGCGGTACTCATTGACCAAGGCGAAGGTGGGGCTGCTCACGTCGTCCGCCACCCCCAGCGCCGCGCACAAGGCCCGGATGAGCGTGGTTTTGCCCGCGCCCATCTCGCCCTCAAATGCCACAATGGAGCGCCCGGAAGCGGAAATGGCGGTGTGGAGCTGCCGGGCGGCATCGGGCAGCTCGGCCAGCGTTGAAACGGAAATAGCAGAAGGCAACATGCCGCAAAACTAGGAACTGCGGCATGCCCGGCTCGGCCAGACACGCTGCGAGGCGTCCGGCCCGACCGGGCACGCGCAAAAAAAAGTTGGCAGCCGCTGTAACCTTGCCCCAAAGGCGCAGTTTCCACGCCCAAATTCGCTTCTCACCCTCCTTTGATACCGGCTTGAACCCGCTCTCCGACAACTCGCTTATGCTGCAAGTCAAGGCCGGGGAGGTCGGGAAGATGGGGCTGCTGTTTGAGCGGCACCACCGGGGGCTGCACGCGTTTCTGTACCACGCCACGGGCCAGGCGGCCGCCGCCGAGGATATGGTGCAGAACGTATTCTACCGCATGCTCAAGTACCGCCACACCTTCACCGGCGAGGGCGAATTCAAAACCTGGATGTTTCACCTCGCGCGCAACGTGCTAGCCGACGCCGCGAAGAAAAACAAGCCCGCCGCCCACCACCAGGACGTGGCCGACTGGGCCGAAAAGCTGCCCGGCGGCCCCCTGGCCGACGCCGGCCTGCAAAAAGCCCAGGACCTGGACCTGCTGCACCGGGCGCTGGCCCGCCTCAGCCCCGACCAGCGCGAGGTGCTGGTGCTGAGCCGGTTTCAGGAATTGAAATATGAGCAGATTGCCCAGCTGCTCCAGACTACGGCCGGGGCCGTGAAGGTGCGCGCGCACCGGGCCCTGTGCCAACTCAAAACCATTTATCTGAAACTCGAAAATGGAAGCCACGCACCTAACCTGTGAGGAAGTAGCGCCCCGGCTGCTCGACTGGCTGGCCGGCGAGCTGCCCGCCGCCGACCAGCAGGGCCTCGAAACTCACTTGGCCAGCTGCCCCGCCTGCCGGCAGGAGTTGGCCACCGTGCGCCAGCTCTGGCAAAGCCTGGGCGCGGCGCCCGCGCCCAGCGAGGCGCTGCGGCCGAACTTCTACGCCATGCTGGCCGGGTTTCAGGCCGAGGAGGCCCGGCGGCAGCGCTGGTCCTGGGCGGGGCTGCTGGCCCAGCTGCGCCAGTGGTGGCAGCCGGCCTACGCCGGGCGGCTGGCCTACAGTGCGGCCCTGCTGCTGCTGGGTTTGCTGGCCGGCTACGGGCTGAAAAGCCGCTCGGCGGGGCCGGCCACTTCTTCGGCACTGGCCGCCACCGCCCCGGCGCCCGCCAGTGCCGCCGATGCCGCCGGGCAGACCCAGGTATTGGCCCTGCTGGCCAACCCCTCGGCAGTGCAGCGGCTGCGGGCCGTGAGCTACGCCGAAGACGTGGCTCCCACTAATGAGCGGGTGGCGGCCGCCCTGCTCAGCACCCTGAGCCAGGACCCCAACGTGAACGTGCGGCTGGCGGCGCTGGAAGTGCTGGCCGGCCTCACCCAGGACCCGGCCGTGCGCCAGGGCCTGGTGCGCGCCCTGCCCCAGCAGGACTCGCCCCTGGTGCAGGCCGCCCTGGCCGACATGATGGTGCAGCTGCAGGAGCGCGGCTCGGTGCGGCCGCTGCGCCGGCTGCTGCAGCAAGACAATCTAGACGAGCAAGTGAAAAGAAAAATCAGGCAGAGCATCAAAACCTTGTCAGGTGACCAGGCCGCCCCTGCTCCTAATTCCTCCACTTCCCATGAAACCCAACCAACTCCTTCAGCACCTGCTGCGCGCCCTGCCGGGCCTGTGGCTGTGCTTACTTAGCGGCGCCGCCGGCGCGCAAAGTCGCGAATCCAAAGAGCAAATCAAGCGCGAGTTTCCGCTCAAAAGCGCGGCCGGCAGCAGCACCCTGGCCCTCTACAATATCTTCGGCTCGGTGAGCGTGCAGGGCTACGCCGGCAGCACCGTGGTAATAGAAGCCACCAAAACCATCCGCGCCGGCGACGCGCAAACGCTGGCCCAGGGCCAGAAAGAAACCCAGCTGGGCTTTGAGCAGCGCGCCGACAGCCTGATAGTGTACCTGAGCGGCCCCCAGGACTCGCGCCCGCGCCGCAACTGGAACCGCAATTGGGACAGCCGCGACATCGACTACAGCTACGAGTTTGACTTCGTGGTGAAGGTGCCGGCCGCCATGCAGGTGCTGGTCTCGACCGTGAACGGCGGCGAGGTGCTGGTGCAGGACGTGAGCGGCCCGCTGCGGGCCCGCAACGTGAACGGCGACGTCACGCTCCGCGGCGTGGGTCAGCTCACCCAGGCCTACACCGTGAACGGCCAGGTGGCCGTGAGCTACGCCGCTGCCCCCACCCGCGCCGCCACCTACCACACCATCAACGGCAACATCAACGTGAGCTACCCGGCCTCGGTGAGCGGCGACGTGTACTTCAAGAGCATGCACGGCGAGCTCTACACCGACTTTCCGCAGGCCGCGCTGCTGCCGGCCCGCGTGCAGCAGAACCAGGCTCGCGAAGGCGCCGGCACCAAGTACAAAATCAGCAAGGAAACCGCCCTGCGCCTGGGCCAGGGCGGCCTGGACCTGCGCTTCGAAACCCTGAACGGCAACGTCACTATCAAAAAGCAATAATCATGAAGCTATTATTTTCAGCCCTCCTCCCCCTGCTGGCCC
>CAXUEM010000187.1:0-6456 GCA_964249885.1 uncultured Hymenobacter sp.
TAGTAGTGCTGAAAATAGAAGTGCGCCGCCGCCGAGCCCAGCAAAGCCACCACGCCCGCCCCCACCCCACTCAGCCCGCTCAGCGACAAAAACCGCGAGCTGCGCTCCATGATGGCGCGGATTTCGGTGAGTTGGGCCAGCGGGTCGGGCTGCGGGGAGGCGGGCTTCATAAGTCTCGAAGTGCTTTGTGACGCAAAGTTACTACTATTTATAGCTTGCGCAAAAATTTGTTCTATAGTCATAGTCCTGTTATGTCAGCTATTATTAGTCAGCCAACGCCATCACAGTTGATGTGGCAATATTTTGGCTGGCACTTATGGGTTGGCTTACTCATATGGGCAGGGTGGGTGATTCCATTCACTTTTTATTACCACTGGAATGATTTGCAACTCCGGTACGATACGATGTCCTCAACGAAGGCTGCTTACCTGACTAACCAAGCTCTTCAGACTGGCTTTATATCCCTAATGTTTGGGCTTGTCGTCGCAGTTGTAAGTGGTTTAGTTCGATTTCCGTTTCTGAAATATGTGGCCTGCCATGCGCGCAGCCGACGTGAGTTGACTTTAAAATTTGTCTTCGTGTTTATTGTGTCGATTCCAGTTATCGCGCTCATTCCCTGGCCGATTGCCTATAATACCTTTAGTCTGACCATGATTTGGAATCAGGGTCGTGCAGTGCTTATGTTGAGTCTGCCCTGGCTCATTGCAACTGTTCTGGCAATGCGCAAGCTAGCGGCGGCGTTGGGCTTAGATAATCAGCACTAGCCGTACTCGGCCTAACCCTACGCGAAGCTCCGCCTCCAACTCCTCGAACGCAAAGACCAGCCGTGGTTTCCGGCCGTCATCCGGGCTTTGTGTCTGCCCCCCATTTTAAAAACCAGCAGGGGGTAACGTTGCAAAAAGCCCCTAATCACGCTGATGATTAAGGGCTTTTTGCAGCATCACCCCCTGCGGGCTCACCAAAGAAACCCTGCCTTACGGCTGGCCGTTGCCGCCCGCGGCGCCATACACTTGGCCGGTGGCGTAGCTGGCGTCGCTGGCGGCCAGCTGCACGTAGATGGAAGCCAGCTCCACGGGCTGGCCCGGCCGGCCCAGGGGCGTGTCGCCACCGAATTTCACCAGCTTTTCCTGGGTCGCGCCGCCGCTTACCTGCAGGGGCGTCCAGATGGGGCCGGGCGCCACGCCGTTCACCCGGATGCCCTTGGGACCGAGCTGCTTGGCCAGCGACTTCACGTAGCTCATGTTGGCCGCCTTGGTCTGAGCGTAGTCGTGCAGGTCCGCCGAGGGGTCGTAGGCCTGCTCCGAGGTGGTGCTGATGATGGCCGAGCCCGGCTTGAGGTGAGGCATGGCGGCCTTGGTCAGCCAAAATGGCGCGTAGATATTGGTTTTCATCGTCGCGTCGAAGTCCTCGCTCGAAATATCAAGAATCGACTTGCGGGTTTGCTGCCGGGCAGCGTTGTTGACCAGGATATCTAGTCCGCCGAGGCCGCGCACGGCCTCCTCTACCAGGCGCTTGCAGAAGGCCTCGTCGCGCAAATCGCCCGGGATGGCAATGCCCTTGCGCCCTTCTTTCTTAATCAGGGCAATAACTTCTTTGGCGTCGGCTTCTTCGGCCGGCAGGTAGTTGATGACCACGTCGGCGCCCTCGCGGGCGTAGGCAATGGCGGCGGCGCGGCCCATGCCGGAGTCGCCGCCCGTAATCAGGGCCTTGCGGCCCGCCAGGCGCCCGGAGCCTTTGTAGGAGGTTTCGCCGTGGTCGGGACGCGGGTCCATCTGGCTGACCAGGCCCGGCCAGCTTTGCGACTGGCTCTTGAACGGCGGCCGCGCATACTTGGTCGTGGGGTCCGAAAGCGGCGCGGCCGGGGCGGCCGGGGCCGTAGCAGCTTCGACTGACAGGATAGGCCCCGCCGCCGCCACGGCCAGGCCCGCGCTCAGGCCACTCAGGATATTGCGGCGGCTGTATTTTGATTCTTCGTTCATCGGATTATAGTTTTTGATAAAAGAGAAAAGATTAGTTTGCTTGCTTGCCTACTGCTGCCCTACCCCCTGCTGGCCGGGGCGCCGGGCGTTGTCAAGAGACGGAATACAGAAATTGCAAGGATGTGGACCGGCGGCAAATTCCGCGTCCTGCCGGGTGAGAAACCTAGTTGCTGTCTTTGAGCGACTGCATATCGATGACGTAGCGGAAACGCACTTCCTGGTCCATCATCTTGTCAAAGGCATCGTTAATGTCTTGAATCGGGATTATTTCCACCTCGGGCAAGATGTTGTGCTCGGCGCAGAAATCTAGCACTTCCTGGGTTTCGGCGATGCCGCCGATAATCGAGCCCGCCACTGAGCGCCGGTGCATGGCCACTTCCTGGTTGTCGAGCGGGCCTTTGTAGGGCCCAATCAGGCCCACCGTGACGATGACGCCGTCGCGCTTGGCCAGCTTGACGTAGTCGTTTACTTCAAACGCATCCGGGATGGTGATGAGCATGAAGTCGAACTGCAGCTCGTGCGCTTCCATGGCCTTTTTATCGCTGGAAATCAGCACCTCGTGGGCGCCCAGCTTTTTCGCCTCGGCCTGCTTTTCGGCGTCGCGGGTGACGGCCGTGACGTTGGCGCCCAGCGCCCGCGCCAGCTGCACGGCCATGTGCCCCAGCCCGCCGATGCCCACCACGGCCACGCGCTGGCCCGGGCCCACGTTCCAGTGCTTCAGGGGCGAATAGGTGGTGATGCCGGCGCAGAGAATGGGCGCCGCCGCCTGAATATCCAGCCCGTCGGGGATGCGCAGCACGAAAGCCTCCTTGACCACAATATCGGTCGAGTAGCCGCCGAAGGTGTTGAAATCCTGGTTTTGGGGCTTCATGTAGCCGTTGTAGGTGGCCGTCCAGCTTACCGGGCCCTCGCAGTAGTTTTCCTCGCCCTCGCGGCAGGAGCTGCAGGTGCCGCAGGAGTCTATCATGCAGCCCACGCCCACAATGTCGCCTTCCCGAAACCGGCTGACCTCGCTGCCCACGCCCACCACGCGGCCCACAATCTCGTGGCCCGGCACGCAGGGATAAATGGTGTTGTGCCAGTCGTTGCGCACCTGGTGCAGGTCGGAGTGGCACACGCCGCAGTAGAGCACGTCGATGTGCACCTCGTCGGCTTGGGGCGGGGTGCGCTCTATCGTCATGGGTTTGAGGCTGCTGAATACGGAGCCGCTGGCGCCGTAGGCCTTGGTGGGAATAGCTTGCATCGGACTAGAAAGAGGGTTTGGTTGGGAAAAGCAGCAGGGGCGAATTCTACTAACGGGCTGCTTCGTCCCCGCGTTATGGCTCAGCTTACGGCCAGGCTCGCCGCACCCGGGCCGCCGGGTTTGCCGTACTTGGGGCCTCATGCGCCTCCGCCTCCAACTCCTCGAACTCGAAGACCAGCCGTGGTTTCCGGCCGTCATCCGGGCCGGGATGATGGACTACCTGCGCTTCATGATAACGCTGCTGCACACTTACCGGCCCATTGCCCCCCTGCTGGCCGAGGGCCTGCGCCGCACCGGCCAAATCCACGTGCTGGAGCTGGGCGCCGGCGCCGGCGGCGGCACCGAAGACGTGTACCAGGCCCTACGCCAGGAGCCGGGCCTCGCCGAGGTGCGCATCACCCTCACCGACCTCTACCCCCAGCCCGCCGCCTGGGCCAACATTGCCTGGCGCACCCAGGGCGCCATCCGGGGCCAGCCCGAGGCCGTGAATGCCCTGGCCGTGCCGCCGCCGCTCTCCGGCTTTCGCGCCATTTTCTCGGCGTTTCACCACTTCCCGCCCGCCGCGGCCCAGGCCCTGCTGGCCGACGCCGTGCGGGCCCGCCAGGGCATTGCCGTGTTCGAGGGCGCCGGCAAGCACTGGCTGGAAATCGGGCTGGCCTGGACGGTGCTGCCGGTGGCGCAGCTGCTGCTCACGCCGTTTTTCCGGCCGTTTCGGTTCAGCCGACTGGTATTCACCTACCTGCTGCCGCTCATCCCGCTCGGCACCATCTTCGACGGCACGGTTTCTATTCTCAGAATGTACCCGCCCGACTACCTGCTGCGCCTGGCCCGGCAGGCCGACCCAGCCGGGGGCTACGAGTGGCAGGCCGGTAAAAAGCGCCACTGGTGGGGCCCGGAGGTAACGTACCTGATTGGCTGGCCGCGCAATGAGCAATAGGAACGTCATGCTTCGCTGCGCTCAGCATGACGTTCCTTTGTGAACTGTTTACCGCTCCCTGTCACTTGCTCACCGCCTACCGCCGCGCGCTGCCGCTGCTGCGCATCCCCTTTTCGCTCTACCTCATGCCCGTGTTCTGGTTTGGGCTAAGCGCGCTGCCGGCGGGCTTTTCCGGCTGGCGGGCGGCGGGCGTGTTCGGGGTGCTGCACCTGCTGGCCTACCCGGCCTCCAACGGCTACAACTCCTACTACGACCGCGACGAGGGCAGCATCGGTGGCCTCAAGGCCCCGCCCCGCGTCACGCCCGAGCTGCTGCACCTGGTGTGGCTGTTCGATGCGCTTGCGCTGGTCGGCGCCTGGCTGCTGGCGCCGGCCTTCGCGGGGCTGCTGCTGCTGTATCTGCTGGTTTCCAAGGCGTACAGCTACGAGGGCATCCGGCTGAAAAAATACCCCCTGCTGAGCACGGCCGTGGTGGTGCTGTTTCAGGGCGCCTTTACTTTTCTAATGACGCAGGTGGGCATGGGCGCCGGCGCAGCCATTCTTCTCGAGAAAACCAATCTGCTGCTGGCCTTGGTCAGCACCTTGTTTTTGTGCGGCTCCTACCCGCTCACGCAGGTCTACCAGCACCAGGAAGACAGCCGGCGCGGCGACCGGACGCTGAGCTTGCGGCTGGGCATTCGGGGCACGTTCGTTTTCGCGGCGCTAGGCCTGCTGGCGGGCGCCGCCGCCCTGGCGCTGGCTTACTGGCTGCGAGAGCAACCGTGGGCCGTGCTGGTATTCTTACTGGCTACCGGCCCCGTGGTGGTGCTCTTCAGCCGCTGGGCCTGGCTGGCCTGGCACGACGAGCAGGCCGCCAGCTTCGAGTGGACCATGCGTATGAACCAGGTGTCGTCGCTGTGCCTGAGCGCCGCGTTTGCGCTGCTGGTGTTGGCGCGGCAGCTGGGCTGGCCGAGATTTTAAGCTTACCCCCTGCTGGCCGCGCCCGGCTGCGATTAGGCTGACGCAGCACGACGGCCTCATCTTCGGGGCGGTCTTAAACGCAGCAAAAAGGCCCCAGCCGCGCGCGGCTGGGGCCTTTTTGGGTTGATACCCCCTGCTGGCTGGGTCAGGCTTAGCCGTTCATCGAAATCAGGAACTCCTCGTTGTCCTTGGTGCCCTTCATGCGGTCCTTGATAAACTCCATGGCCTCGGTGGCGCTCATGTCGGTCATGAAGCGGCGCAGCACCCAGACGCGGTTCAGCTCGTCCTTGCCCATAAGCAGGTCTTCGCGGCGGGTGCCGGAGGCCGGCACGTCGATGGCCGGGAACACTCGCTTATTGGCCAGCTTGCGGTCGAGCTGCAGCTCCATGTTGCCGGTGCCCTTGAACTCTTCGAAAATTACCTCGTCCATCTTCGAGCCCGTTTCGATGAGCGCTGTGGCGATGATGGTGAGCGAGCCGCCGCCTTCCACGTTGCGGGCCGCACCAAAAAAGCGCTTGGGCTTTTGCAGCGCGCCGGCATCGATACCACCCGAAAGAATGCGCGAGGAGCTGGGCTGCACCGTGTTGTAGGCCCGCGCTAGGCGGGTGATGGAGTCGAGCAGAATCACCACGTCGTGCCCGCACTCCACGAGGCGCTTGGCTTTCTCGATGGCCATGTCGGCGATGCGCACGTGCTGGGTAGCCATTTCGTCGAAGGTCGAGCTGAGCACCTCGGCCTTCACCGTGCGGGCCATGTCGGTCACTTCCTCCGGCCGCTCGTCAATCAGCAGGATGATGAGGTACACCTCGGGGTGGTTTTCGGTGATGGCGTTGGCCACCTCCTGCAGGAGCACGGTTTTGCCGGTTTTGGGCTGGGCCACAATCAGGCCCCGCTGCCCCTTGCCGATGGGCGCAAACAGGTCCATGATGCGCGTGCTGTACTGGCTGGACTTGGTGCTGAGCTTGAGGCGCTCGTTCGCAAACAGCGGGGTGAGGTGGCTGAACGGCACCCGGTCGCGCACTTCCTCAACGGTGCGGCCATTGATGTTGTCGATGCTGACGAGGGCAAAATACTTCTCGCCCTCGCGCGGCGGCCGAATCTGGCAGGCCACGGTGTCGCCGCCCTTGAGGGCAAACTGCTTGACCTGCTGCGGCGAGACAAACACGTCATCGGGCGAGGCCAGGTAGTTGTAGAATGGGCTGCGCAGGAAGCCGTAGCCGCCGTCGGGCATCAGCTCCAGCGTACCGCCGCCGGGCACTACCAGCTCCAGCTCGGGCGCGCGGGGCGGGCGCGGCGCCTGCTGGCCCTGGCCTTCAGGGCGCGGGGGGCGCTCCTGCC